>JBAULJ010000044.1:0-3079 GCA_049578125.1 Halobacteriota archaeon | reverse complement strand
TCCCGTGGCCTTTACCATTAAAAGGGCGCCACTCGGATCGGTTTCAAAAAGGCGCGGGCCCGAATCATCGATACCGCCTATAAGCAATGCGGTCCCATAGGGCCTAACGCCGCCGTACTGCGTGAACGTTTGTTTATGGTCAGCAATCTTTTTCGCTAGTGTTTCAATGCCAATGGGTTCATTATACACAACACGATTTATCTGCGCGTCGACACGGGCACGGTCGACCAATGCTCGAGCATCAGCCACAAGGCCGGAAGTCACGGCGCCAATATGATCGTCTATCTGGAAGATCTTCTCGGTGGATTGGGGCTCTAGAAGCCGACTTGAGATACGTTTATCCACGAGCAGGACCACGCCATCCTTTGCTTTTATACCGACAGACGTGGTACCCCGTTTCACAGCTTCGCGCGCATACTCTACTTGAAATAGCCTACCGTCCGGTGAAAACACGGTGATTGCCCTATCGTACCCCATTTGTGGTGCCATCTGCATTATATTAGCCTCTCGTTGTCGTCGATCGTGATGCCGATGAATTGGACATCAGCGCGATCAATAGTCTCTCTATCTTCTGGAATTATATCAATTTCCTTGTCGCATATCCTCACTGCTTTCCCGGATATGGGCACTGTCACATAAGAAGATATAATGCGTCGTATTTTCTCTTCAATTTGTAAATACTTTTCTATAGCAGCCTTTATCGTTCCTGAAGTGCCTATAGTCGTCACGCATACCCGATTGTTCTTGATTTTGCCTATACTAGCTAATACCGCTTGTACTTCTGGAACGTGTCGGAAGTCACATCGTACAAGTCCTTTTGTCCCGTCAAACGCGACGACTCTGACGCTCAGCTTGCTCACGCCAACATCTCCAAAAAGGCTTTTTGCGGTTCTGGCTATCTCTGTTTGCAGATCCCGGGCTCTTATCGGATCTTCAAAGCTCAGCCTGAAGGCAACGTAGCGATAGGTGTCTCGCAAAGTAGGTGAAAGTGGCTTCATATGCTCGCCTCTTTTTTCTGCCCTCTGCGTTTTATAATGCGCAGCGGTGCAGTAGACAAGGCGATTTCGGCTTCCCGATCAGTCATAAGCAAAAGCCCTGCAAGCGCTTTAAGTTGACGGGGAGCTCGTAGGTCTAAGTGTGAATAGGCATCGCTTGTAATGATAACCTGCACTCCAAACTTCTGGCACAATGAGACGTTTCTGCGCTGGAACGCGAGCAAGCGAGATCTCTGCAGTTCTTCTGTTTTCCAAAAATAATCTAAGCTCAACCCTAGCGCGACCTCGTTTTTCTCGGCGAGTTTTGCCGTTACTTGGTTTATGCCGCTGTATTTCCCCCTTTCGGGGTGCATTAGAACATCGACTCGATCGTCCTTGCACGCTGCCCTGTTAATTCGCTCATCTCCACCGTGCACGCTTACGATTGTCGATATATCCCTAAAGTATGCAATTTTCTTGCGTAAATCGCGAACGGTAGCCGCGACAATCTCTACTCCTAAAGGCAAACTCAAATCTGGAAATTGAGACCAATACGGCGAATGGGCTGTTACTACGATTTGAGAAAAGCCGAGACGGTAAGCTGCGAGTTTGAGCCGTTTTGGCGTATCTGCCCCTTCGGGGAAGGCGTGAACGCCTATATCAACATATGCATGCATTGTTCAAGACATCGCGAGCAATCTCGGCCGCTGTCTCTAGACGAGCTGGATATGCCGCTATCTTAGCTCGAACAACGATTGGGTCATCTTTCCCTAGCTCTAGGACCCCACGTGCAGCTGCCTGTTTGTCGAATTTCACAACGAGTGTACATCTTTCGCTGAGATGTTGAGGAATTTGCCCTCGTAACTGTATTAAGTCACGTTTGGGGAGCTTATTCCTAATCGCGTCAATCACTTGGCGTATCGCTTGAGCTTGTCCTGTTCGTGCTTTAAGAATGACTATAGCGTTTCCGAAGTGACCTGTGACTGGTCGGCGGTCGATTCGTACGTTTTCTGGCACGATCAAGCGGAACGCTGCAAGGACCTTGCTCTCGTCTTCAGTGGCATGGACAAAAACGTTTACGGCTATGCTGTGTATTGCTTTTTTTCGCCGGACGCGGTGAGTCTTTGCCATTCACGATAAGAAGCAGATCAACGCGTAGGAAGAGGCTCACGTTCCTCTTCGTCCGTGAGCGCTAAGAGAAGGCACCGTTTTTTCGGCGCCTCGACCTTTTTTCCCTAGACCGCGGCCTTTTCGACCTGCACTAGTTTTGCCCCTCAAAGCGCGCCCCCGTGAAGACGCCGTCCAGCTAAAACTTCGGTCGCTAAGGATGCGGGGGTGGTTTGGATCAACAAGTATGATTTCATACCACTTCGATTTCCCGTCTTGTCCTACCCAGTAAGAGTTTAACACCTCTAAGTTTGGGAATTTACGCGAAGCACGTTCCTCTGCAATGCGCTGCGAGCTTTTTCGAGCGGTCAGCCTATTCACTCCGAGATGCTTTGTCCTGCGGCCTCCGCGTGGGCGCTGTTTCCTTCTACCCCCGCGCCATGTTCTAACTCGAGCGGTAATAACGCCTTGTTTCGCTTTATATCCTAGATTTCTTGCTCGATCAAGTCGCGTTGGCCGTTCGATGCGAACAACTGACGGTTCGCGCCGCCACGTTTGCAGTCGCTGCCACATGAGGCTTTTGACGTAACTGCGTTCGGGCGTTTTCCAGGCATCCCGTATGAATCCATACATCGATTTCATTTGTTATCCTCTTGTGGGCGGTTCAGCATTTATGCTACATTCCTAAGGATACGTGTTGCGCGCCCTATGGGGTGCTGATTACAAAAGAAGATCATAGAACATATATCTTTCCTACTTGGGGCGCGAAGTCGCGACTATTTTGATTATATCGCCGTTTTCCAATTCGTGATGCTCGCCAAGCCGCTTTTTCGTGCGTGCGTCTATAGCGTATATAAAACCGCGTCCGATATCAGAATGAACTTTAAAGGCGAGATCTTTGGCAGTCTGCCCTTCTTTGATTAAGAATGCGTCTGGCAAGACTCTTCCTTGCTTGTCCGACCATCGGTGTTCGTCTTCGACTGGATACACGACGATGT
>JBAULJ010000043.1:0-7278 GCA_049578125.1 Halobacteriota archaeon | reverse complement strand
GCTTTTAGGATGTATAGCTCTGTATTGTGCTGTACACAAAAGCTACAACGCGCTCACAGAGCTCCTTCTATTTTTTCTGTTAACTCTGTTAAATATAGTTGACATCTGGGTGATGCTGCAAATTTCTTGAGCAAATTCAAATCAAGGTTAAGGGAGCCAGACATGCCCCCCTCAAACTCGTCAAGGTACCAGCGCAGATCAATCAAAGCTGTTTCATCATGCCGAGCAGGAATGGGAATTTTCATTTTCAAAGTGCGATGAAACGTGTCAATCGCGTATGAATCTGGCAACTGATAAAATAGGAGAAGGTCTTTGCGCGCATTTTCGTACATATCACAAGGCATGAACGAAACAACACTGCGCATAGAAATTGCCGCTTCTCCGTTCTTCCCTTGCGTTTCGAGAAGTCTTCTTAAGCTGCAATAGGCGAACGCCATCTCGCTGTAAAGCGCCTCGCGCAGTTGTACCAACTGAGCTTTGTGAGCCGCTGCCGCTGCCGCTTCTTTGAGCTTGGCATCTCTTCGGGCCCTCTAGGGTGCCAGAACAGCGGTGTTCAAAACTGCCAATATAATTGAGCTTATCAAACCAACGATGGCCACGATGAGCGCAGTATCAACTGAGATGTCAGCCATTGCCAAGCTCTCTGTCGCAATTTGTTATTACCTATGACAACCCGGCCAATCTCCAACACTAATGCTCAATATTCTTTAATACTAGCATCAAAATCGGTCGGTCAAGCTTGTTATGTTTCTACATCGGTGTATTAAAAACTTACAATTTGGCCCGCTCCCAGAAGGATTAACCAGACGCCAACTTCGGGATATATACCACGCGTGCTTGAAACGTCAATCGTTAAGCAATCCTCGCGTCAGTATAAAGCGACGCGGGCGGCGATACCGATCGCAATAATGCAGACAATGCAGCCATCGTTTTGAAAACTGCTCAACATAATGCGCTCTTTTAACAAAGGCTGGAGCGATACGAGCCTGTTATGGGTGCCTAGCAGGGGCCACGCTATCGCGTTCTTTATTCTCAAATTCCATTTATATACCCCGGTCTTTAACAACCATCGCTAGATAGCTCAAAATACAAAATAGGCACGTATCATGCGTGATAAAAGTAAAACCACACTACGCGCACTGTCATGGTTACATATCAAACCTTCGTCTTCGTTCATCGTTCTTGATACCTTGCTCCAATCGCTCTTATGGCGCCACTACGACGCAAATTCCATAAAGCGAACCGGATACATATGTATGGGGCATCTATCTTTGTTCTAAGTTCATCAGTCCATAGTGGCCCGTTTTCTAGTTCTTTTAGTATAGCGGCTTTAATTTGTTTATACCCCATCATTCTTTATTCCACTAAAGGATGCAGTATTCCGTTGTTGTGCGCCGATAAATTATAATCGTTAAGAATAGGCCCGTATTTAATGGGTTTCGTTCCTGCTTGGTTTATTTGCTACAATAAACGCTAGGTGTCCCGGTTTATGTTCTGTAAAAAGATATAGCACTTTCGCGATACGCTTCGATTAGGCACTTAGCGCCTCGCTATCTTTGTTATCATTATATAACTTACTGCGCACGATGCAAGCTTTGTGTTAAGTGTAAGCGACGCAATCACCATGCCGCGTTTTAGACGACTGCCCGTTTTTGGTTCAACTTTCAACTATAAGCGCCCCCATACACTACTTCTCGCAATACGTACCCAACCATCCTTTATTAGTTACTTTATCCGGACTTAGGTAACGAACGTAAGGGAGCGAGTTAATTTACTTGTGTGTGATGATGGATTGCCGACGATGCGAGAAGTATAACGGTTGTAAGCTGCGCGGCGATTATGATAAGGTCCCGTATTGCGATCAGTATCGCCGACCGCGCCGCATTATGTACACGACGTAACTAAAATCGAAGTATGCCTAAAGATGTTACCAAAATTAGAGGAACCGCACCACCTAAGTCAGGACGCTACGTGTGTAAATTATGATCGCGCTATTATGTGGTTTATTGGCCTCTCGCTTATCGTGATAGGCTTCCTTATCTTTTTTATATTGACCTGATTTTACGATTACTATTTTTGTTAAACAAGTATCGCCGTCCGCGCCGTATTATGTATACGACGTAGTTAGCGTCGAAACATAGGTCGCTATCGTTGCCGCTAGCAACGGGGCCGGGTTATTACCCTCGCGCGGTTGTGAATAATACAGTAGAAGACGTTATTACAGCGTGTCCGGAAGCACCCCAAAATAGATGCCAACGCCCCAAATGAAAAGAATCAGCAGGAAAATCAGCACGATTGCGGTGATCACCTTTATCCACCTGTCATTCATCCCGATGTAGGTAATAGGCATACGTACCCTAGTTATCGCCTCCGCTGATCGTAATCCTTTCGACTTATGCTTGGCTACCCCGGTTCCCGTCATTAATCGGCTCGTTATTGGTAGAGGTAGAATTAGCGCCGAGTTCTTAAATGGCGCGGTTGCGCGAAACGATGCGTGGTCACTATCTCGTTATTGATATAATGACATACTGCACTCTGCGAAAGATATGTTAAGTGCGAGTTGCGCGGCGACCAGGATAAGCTGCCTTATGACTGCGAGCTAATCCGGCGGCCTCGCCGCTTAGTAACTCATGATAGGTATTAGTGATTCTTAGCCACGCACCGGCCGGGTTAGGCAAGCTACACTATAACGCCTAACAGATACAAGCCGACGAGAACCCCGATGATTACCGCTACCGCAATCACCACGCCGCGTTTTAATAACTCCTGACGGCTGCGCGTTTTTGGTTCAACTTTCAATTTAAGCGCCCATACGTCACTTATCGCAATACCGTTTATAACAATCTATCTACAGCGAGTAACAGATACGATAACCGTTTCTCATAAGTTCACAATCGCTTACGTTCTAAGATATGCAACGAGCGCGAGAATAGAGTTGCCAACGCTGGCCAACCTCTGGAGATATATGAAGATACTAACACCGAAACCGATTTTAACGGGTACTATTAACACGCAGGAGTTTATAAGCGGTAAATTGGCGCGGGCGGCGTCTAAGGAAGCGCGTTTTTTTACTTGTAAAGAACCGGCTCGCGTATATTATCGGCGTGCGTGTTTATGGCATCCCGATCATAAGCCAACGCGTGCGGAGTGTGAGCGATGTATAGCCGACACGTCGAAATAGTGCCGACAGTGCGAGAAGTATAACGGTTGTAAGCTACGCGGTGAAAGGGATCACGTACCTTATTGCGATCACTACCGACGTCCGCGCCGTATCTTGTTCACGACGTAGTTGGAAGTCGAACTGTTCTTCACCCTTGTACTATACTTGTATGGCGATAGGCCCAAAAGGGCCCGCCTATAGCTTCTTTTATTGATTTAGTGGCCTCTTCTGCTGGCCCTCCCCGGATGTTAACACATTGAGATAAAAGCCACACGAGGCGAGTGCACCAGCGTTGAATTTTTGGCGTGATCCGGGGCTCAACGCCGTTAACTTAGCACAAATCGTAACACTTTAACCTAATCTGACCGACGCCGGAAGGCACAAAAACCGGGAACGGCGAGGCGGTCAAATCAGTTCCCAAAAATGTATTTTGTATCGTTTTTGCAGCCTTCGTCTATGCTCGATCATATATTGTTGACCGTCCTAAAAAGAACGACGTGGTGTCTTGCGCCACCCGCTCAAATCGGAATAGTTAAGCCGGCACTCACAAACTCGAACGCTAATTGAATTTAAACGAGTTCATTATTTGCTGTGCCTGTACGAGATACGTGTTGTAGTCGCTGGGTATGGCTTTGTAGTAGACGACATATCCCTTGTTGTTGTTTATGACATAAGTTTGCATAAATTTAAGCTGCGTATTTTGAACGGTCGTGTCCACCTGAACGGGAACGCTCGCTTGCCAAACGACGTTATATGCTGGCTTGCCACCTAACGTGGTGCTCTGGTTTGAAATGAGCTGGTAATTCGGGAAATCATTAATCTGGGCGACGTTGAACTTTGCGAAATCCGTAAGTGTTGCGTTCGGGTCGAGGTCTTCGGTCGCCACGCTCACGGCGGCGCTTGTGTTGTTCGTCCCTAGGTAGACGAATACCCTGGCTTGTACAGAAGCATTTGTCGTTGAGTCTGTTTTGAGCGTCTTTGGGTACGTGATATTGAAGCCAGCAGCGCTCGAAAACGTCGTATTGTTGCCAATGACCGTTTCCTTCGAGGCGATAGGAGTTGGTGTCGGTGACGATGTGCTAGAGGGATTTACCGTGCAACCCGCTACGGACAGCGAAGCGACCATAACAAGCACGATGATAGCTACGGCCTTTTTTATCATGATGCGATAATGGAAGCTCTCATGGATACTTAACCTTTCTCTTTTGCCGGGCCACTTTTCAAAAATGCGAAGAAATAAGCTATAAAAGTTGAGTTTTACGTGTTTATACTTCAAGTCAAAGAAGGCGACGGGATGAACGGGTCAAAATTAACCCAAAAATGGCTCTCGATTTTAGCGCGGAGCTAGCATTACTCGGATTCGTTGATATATACCGAAAAGGACGCGGGCGCGAGCAGGACGGATTTCACTATTCAGCCGTCGGGGGTCTATTGACCGGAAATATATGGTCGAAACGTTAACTTCGATGGTTGTGTGAATCGAAGGAAAAGGTGCATGGGCCGCCGCACGATTAGGAGTCCGTACCCTTGTGTGCTACCCAGCGCGGGCACGCCGCGGACAAAGACGGTAACGTTCCGTGTAGATCGGAACCGGCAGCGATGTACTAAAGCGCCGAGCCTCATGTGTTGTGCGCAAACCCCTGAACTCCCGCAATCTGCGCCAGTACGACCATACCCAGCTGACCATTTTTCAGGGCATATGCCGATGAAATCTTATCGATGGTATCTGATGGCGTGTGGGCAGGTCCGTGCGTCTCTTCATGGGTCATCACCGCAGGGTATCCATGTGACCAGAATGCTTTATGGTCGGAACCGCAGGGATGCACGTTGTACGTGAGGGTAAAATTGATACTATAGAGAGTATTGTCCTGGGTCATCATCTCCTTTGCCCATGAAGATTGGCTATTGTACATGATATCGAGAATAAAGTTACCCGTAGGATCATAGCAGGAGGAGTCAAAATTAACATAAAGCGGGATCTTGAGCGAGCTCGTGGCTGCGGATTCGACATACGCATTGCTTCCTTGACCACCGCTCTCTACAGTACCTTGCTCTTCACTATTCCACAACGCAAATGCAATTGTGTGATTGAATTGATATTGGCTCATGATCCTGGCCAGCTCAAGGACAATGGCAACGCCGCATGCATCGTCGGTAGCGCCGGGAGCCCTATTCGGGTCAGATGATATGCTGTCATAATGCGCACCCACCATAACAATTTCCTCAGACGACTTGTCGGTCCCCGGCAGGATCCCAATGATATTTTTGTAACTCCCATCCTCGTACTCGACCTTCAACCCTGGGATGCTGGAAAGCTTACTGTAGAGAAAGCCTGCGGATTGTAGGTTTCCAGCGGTCCCGTACAGTCGCGTTGGAATACGCTGCAGCACGTCTGTTGTGCTGTAAATATTGGTTTCATTCATCGTTTCGATCATCCCAGCTATCACCGAATCATTGATGGACGTCCAGCCGGAGGCTGTTGCCGAAGCAGTCGCTGAAGCGCTCGATTGAGGGGAGGTGGTTGGATTGGAGACGCATCCCGCCACTGCGATCATCAGCACGAGTAGGATAACCGCTATGATAGGTAATGCTTGTTTCATCTATCTTCGTTTCTAGCACCTGTTGTGTAATAAGCGTATCTTTAAGTGGACCAGTCGCGTAACTCGTTAGGATGATAAACTATTGGCTAAATATTTTTACTGCAGCCATGTAGAAAGAGTTTCATGCTCGCCTATTTGCCAGATTGGGAAGAGACAGAGCGACTGTTGCAAAAATATCGATGAATGCTCAAGAAATCGCGACCTAACAATCACTAGAGATAGAATATGCCCAAGGATAATTTTCCATATTCATGACCGCTGGGCAAAGCAGCACGATAAATGCATATGAAGTACGCATAGGCAAGCAGCAGCTGGTCAGCACGCTCGTTGGTACGCTCAACAGCGGCACGCTCCATCTCCCGCCCAATGCATCAGACCTAATCGAAGGGCTCCAAAACTACGAGGTGCGAACATCAGAGGCCGGCAGAGATAGCTATGGCGTTTTCTAGACCGGCGCTCACGACGATGAATCTACGGCGCTCGCATTGTCGCTTTGGTCATGCCAGAATTGGAGAATGAGCTCAGACCGGCTCGTGTGGTAGTCAGGAAAATAGGAATCGTTAAGCCAACTTTCGCTTCTTGCATAAACGTATGCAATTGAAACCAATAACGGCAATAATTGTTCTATTGCTTGTGGTTGCCTCCTTGTTAGTATCGGGTTGCACTCAGACGACTACACAGAGCCTTAGCAGAGCTTTGGGGAAGTTCAAATAACGCTCATATTCTGAGAAGTTAGAGCTGAAACAAAATATTATAATTTAACCATAAGCAAGGGAGAAATCATGGAAGAAAAAATGAAAAAGTTTATCCCACTTTTTGTCCTGATTGGGCTGGCTGTAGTAGCTGCCGGAATCTACATAATAGTATATCAGGTTGGGATGCCGACCCGAGATATCAATCTGTCGGGGGCGCCAGCGAACTTTTGGCTTGGTCTATGGCAAGGTCTTATTATCTGCCTATCATTCATAGCCAGTTGGTTTGACAACAATATTGTGCTATACCAGGTTCATAATAATGGATTTTGGTATAACCTAGGATACATTATTGCCCTTTTTGTCTCTGTTGGGGCTGGCGGAGGAGCTTTTAGAGCAAGAGGAAAAGCCAAGAAATAATCGCTTTATCTAGCAGCAAACATCAATCTTTCAATCGTTTCAGACAGAAAAAGTATTGTTTACAGGGTGAACAAGGAGGTGAATATAGTGACGAAAGGATGGTGCGAAAACTGTCAATTCCAAAACCGTAACGGTGTACTGTATTGCTCTCAATGTGGTGAGGAACTTCAAAATAAGCCACAAAGAGGACTTAAAATCATAGCCGTTGTATTAATCTTGATTGGGGCAACTAGTTTGATTCTAACCTTCGTGTCAACAACAATAAACAAGTTCGCTAGTATAGCTTTTGGCATAGTGCTGATCGGCTTGGGATATATCATACTAAGACAACAAGGAGCGCTGTAAGGCGGATAAAACAGGGGCAGTGAACAGATGGCGTCTATTTTAATCTCGTTTCAATCAATGG
>JBAULJ010000042.1:0-5630 GCA_049578125.1 Halobacteriota archaeon | reverse complement strand
CCTCTAAGCCGGTGGCGCCTACAACGTTTTCTTTTTTCGGCTTCAAGGAATCTCGACGCCGGCTGCTTCCCAATCCTTATCTTGGTTGACCGCTAACGATGTGCTGTGCCGATTCGCGTTTCATCTTCGATCGACATAAGCGCCACGTCACAGCTCGTTTGGGAAGTGTTCACAGACATACATCGCTGGAGCCAATGGAATCCATTGATCATTGGGGTCACAAGCATCTCCGGAGGAAACATATGGGCGCCCGGAGGCGCATTTGCCATGCGATATAAAACTGAGTTCACCCCGATACAGCCCACCACTCACTCGTTTGTGCAACAGGTGCTGCCAGGAAGGAGGGTTGTCTTGACTGGCACCGTTCTTGGCTCTAGAGGGACGATAACGTACGACTTTAGGCCGTTTGGCCCCAAAACGATCGTCTCTGCGACTGAAGTGTTTGCTGAGACCGATTCCGATTATCGGAACTACGTAATCAGCAGCACAACGGAGCGACTTTTAAGGGTACTACTACGTGGACTGAGAGACTATGTTGAGGGCATCGGGCACAAAGCCCGTGCAGCGCGGATCTAACCTGCCCACTGACTTTTTGAATCTCTTTAAGGACGGCGCTGTAGGGTCAGACGAACCTTTGTTCGTAAACTGCATTTGTGCAAAGATGCCCATCAAGGCTCTGATAGCTTACGACACGAGGCGAACGATCAAAACGATCGCACACTGGTTGAGTGAAGGTATAGCCGGTAACTGCATAAAGCGAATGTCGGACGTTGCCAGCTCGGATTACGACCTGATAGTAGGCGGATCACCCATATACACCGATGAAGTACTGCCGAGCATGACACAGTTTTTGCATGATAACCGTGAGGCGCTGAGTGAGAAACGAATAGTACCCTTCTTCGTTTATGACAGGCCCTTACAACCAAGAGAGATGTTGGACAGTCGCAACAAAGAAGACTTAATGCGATTTGGCAAACTCTTGCGGGAGCGAGGTGCCTCAGCAGGCAATGCAATGAAGCTAGTTGAAGACAAACTTGCAGAAGTTTCAGATGCGGGTGCGTTGACCCACGCTCTTGTGTTTGTCTTTGTACTTCTTGTCCTCGGCTTCGATTCTAGCCACTTCTTCTTCGTCGCGGGGCAGCTTGAGTACGAAGGATCCGTGGCACGGCTTCACGTAGGTAAGCATGATGTACGAGGGACCGACTCCGATCGGCACAGGCGGAACCCCAATTAGCCGTCGGTCAAAGACCTTGAATCCGGGTCCGACGTAATACACTTTATTGGCGTGCTCACTGATGTAGTGCAACGTCTGTTTGAAAGTGGCGTTCTTGAGCAAGATCTCATAATCCATTTGTTCTATGCAGCCTGCCACTTATCCTCCTTTGCAAAACTACTCTGAGCAAATGTTGGTCCGTCTGCCAACCAGAGTTTCGATAGTCAGAGCGTTATTCTGCGCGTCTCAGGGAACGAGCAAGTTCCTAGCGTGCCGCATCTACTTCGTGATGCCCAGCACACTTTCGTAGTCACGCTCCTACCCACGCAGCCGCTTTGAGCAGCGCTTATGTAAGCTCCAACACTTGTTGCAGCCGCTCTTTGTTGAACCCGACGATTACAGCGTCGCCTATCACGATGACGGGAAACGAATACCCCCCGGTTAGTCGATAAACCTCGCGGAGAACTTCTGTCCGCTTTTCACCAGTTAGTAAATCGACGTCAACGTACTCAAAATCAACGTTGTTGCCCGCAAGAAACTCCTTTGTCATGCGACAGTGTGGACACGTGCTAAGCGTATAAGCCTTCACCTTCACAGCCTATCCTTTCATTTGGCTGCTATTTAAGGGTTATGAAGTGGGTAAGGGGCGCCAGCTCGCGTCGTTCTCTCGGACGCCGCGTCAAAAATGATAGCGACAGGAAAAGTGCGAAATGCTGCAGTCTTCGTGGCAAGCTGGCCTTTCATCGCTGCAGGTGGCCTGACGACGTTATGACCCGAATTGGCGTCCCGTCACAGGGTTCATAAAAGTTGAGCGCCAATTACTTCATGTGAGTTGGTGCTACAGCATCGACGCAGGAGCTGTGCATGCACGCGTTCACACGCGCAAGCCACTTGCGTAACCAGATAAAGGTTGGGACGAGCGGATGGAGCTACGACGACTGGGTAGGTCCTTTCTATCCGAGCGACGAAAGACCAAAATGGCTTGATTACTACGCCATCCTCTTTCAAACGGTTGAAATAAACAGCACGTACTATCGCATCCCTAACCAGAGGCTTACCGATGTCTGGATCGAGAAGGGCCTGAAGCACGAGGGGTTCAAGTACTCGCTCAAGTTCCCGCGATTTTATGAGCTCAACGAGCTAGACGCCCTGGCCTCCGAATTTGAGAACACCGTGGTATCCCCAATTCAACAAAACGAGCTGCTTGGTGCCATTCTTGTCCAACTAACCCCTTATGTCAAACGTATTGAGCACGGATACAGGACCGACAACTTAGAAAAGCTTGATGCGTTCCTCAGCAGGCTTAACACAGACGAATATACCTATTTCGTGGAGTTTCGACACGTGTCGTGGCTCGATGTGACCCGGCAAGATTTGGAGCCAGCAACGAAGGAGATGCTTGACCGTAACAACGTCGGGTTATGCATCGTAGACGGACCATCGTTTCCCACGGTGATAACGGACTCGGCACGAAGAATAGGCGCATACGTGCGGTTGCACGGCAGAAACACGGACGAGTGGTTCAAAAAACACAAAGGCGAGGACTCCGAGCGGTCGACACGTTACGATTACACTTATACCGAGGAGGAGCTTGTACCGTGGAAAGAACGCATAACGAAGATACAAACTGATCTAGGCAGTACAAAGCCGGTCTGGGTCTATTTTAACAACCATCCGCGCGGTAACGCGCCACGCAACGCGCTAATGCTCATGCAGCTTCTCGGAATGTCGCAATCTGGGGGCGACACTGAGGAAAAAACCAAAAGCCCGAGTCCTACAACGTTGCAGGATTGGGCGAATCGCTGATCCGATTGAACGGGTGTTGATTCTTTAGAGATCCGATTCTGCTTTTTGTTGCTTTACGTTCGTGGGCAGTTCGTCGTATGTGTCATACACTGCGGCTGCCCCTTCTGAAACGACCACGAATTTTTGGTCTTCGGTTCGGAAGATTACTCCGTCTGCGAGGTCCGTTTCACTCATGACCGCGGCTATGGCGTTTTTAGGTTTGCACCGATATTCTCGCACGTCGAGGCCTGTTTTTTTCTTTACTAGGAACTTTTTCGCCACGTTCTCGCCTCCTTCTCGTTTATCTACATCTCCCTTCGTCGGGCTATGAGAATGCTCAACAAAAATGCAATGACAAAGTACGCCGCCATCACGACCACGCTTAGTCGAATCTCGGGATAGTATTGCATCAGCGAAACCGATTGAGCGCCGGCGCTCGGTCCTGAGACAGCCGTTGACGTGAATACCTTATCGGTTGGGTATGGGCTCTCGAATATGTACTGCGAAATCCCGCTTGCGAAGGTGACGGAGAACCACGGTTTGAACTTCGCGAATGAGCCTACGGCGTCGATAATCGGGAGGATCAGGAAGAAGGTGAAGAACGTCAGGACGAGCGAGTACACCGAACTGCGCATTATTGCACTGAACAGGTAGGCGATCGCGAGGATAGCGAACAAGTATATGAGCGAGTAGACAAACGAAGGGCCCGTATTCGCGGGTATGCTGCCATCGATCACCCGCACCGAAACGACAGCAATCACGTAATAAAGCCCGATCGCGCCTACTGAAACGAGCGCGCTTGCGATAAACTTGCCCAGAAATATCGCCGTCTTCCTGATCGGATTGGGAAACAGAAAGTACCCCGTCTTCGATTCATACTCCGACACGATCGCGTCAGCACCAAAAAAAGTTGCGCTTAGTATAGCCAGGATGCTAAGAAATGAGAGCATGTTTACTGTAAACTGCTTCGGGTCTTTGGGATAAGCAGTGCCGATTGCGGGAGGGACGATGAGAAAGATGGCGCTAATAATAATGGTAAGCAGAACAATGGCGAGCAACCGTCGCCCGCGGAGGTATTTCAAGAGCTCGTATTTCACCACCGTCGCAATCTGTCGTACGCTGTTTGGAGCCATTCTTACGCCTCCCCCTCAGGCACGAGCTGCAAATATGTGTCTTCTATCGCCGTGCACTGCGGCATATACGAAACGACTTTGACGCCCGTGTTCATAATCCCCCTTAGTACTCTGAACTGCGCTTGGGGGCCACCACTGAAGCTGAGGTTTAATGTGAGCGTTTCTGTGCGCTTGACGGACGTTACGTCCCTGAGCGCTTTGATCGCTTTGAACTCGGGCGGCGTTATCGGGTCGAGGGTGTTGACAGTCACCGTCACATCCTGTCCTGCTGAAAGATTCTGCACGGAATCGTACTTCAATAGAACGCCTCGATCGATAATCGCGACTTTGTCACATACCTCCTGTACCTCATACAGGAGGTGCGAGCTCATCAGTATCGTGATATCTGTCTTTATTAGTCCTTTAATAATTTCTCGCACTTCGACCATGCCGCGCGGGTCGAGGCCAGCCGTCGGTTCGTCAAGGATCAATATCGATGGTTCGTGTAAAAGCGCTTGGGCAATTGCTAATCGCTGCTTCATTCCTTTCGAAAACGTGCCCGTGCGTCTGTCAGTGACTTCAAGGAGCTTAACCTGCTCTAATACCGCGTGTGAGCGCTCAGCAATCACGTCAGCACTCAGACCGCGGATCGTTCCGACGTATGACAAACACTCGTCGGGCGTCAGTTGCGGGTAGAATTCGGGCGTTTCTACGACCGCGCCAACTCCGTCAAGCGCAGCTTTTGGGTGGTGGATGACATCAATGCCGTTAAGGTAGGCCTTGCCAGTCGTGGCTCTGAGCAGGTTTGTTAGCATCTTAATCGTCGTCGTCTTTCCCGCTCCGTTGGGGCCGAGATATCCGACGCACACGCCCCGTTCGACGGTCAAACTGAGGTCGTCTACCGCGAGGAGCTGCCCGTACTTTTTCGACAAGTGCTCGATGACTATCGGTTCCATGCTGATCAACCTTCTGTGCGTGCCGCCTTTAGCATTCGCGTTGCAAAAATCTAATAAGCTGCTGTGTATAGAGCGCACCAACCGTTTTATACATTTTGGTCGCTTGCGCGTTTGCAGACGGAAACAGGGTATCTGGCTTGAAGCGGGGCGGGAGCCTGGAATCGCAAACTGTTGCTCACGATCTGCTCTGGTGGTCGTTTTCAAGACCGAGCAGTTTGACGTAGCGTGCCCTTATACTTACAAATTGCTTGATTCCGGTCCAAAAATCAATCTAATTCACCTGACAATAGGTTTATTATAAATAGGTCAGATAGTTTTGCTGCAGGGCTCGTGGTCTAGCTGGTTATGACGTCGCCTTGACATGGCGGAGGTCGCCGGTCCGAATCCGGCCGAGCCCATTCATTCTGGTTCTCTTTTTTGTTTTTGTCAAGGCTTGTGGATTTATTTAAAAGAAGAAGAGATTTCAACTCACTAATTTGTGATTCGAGTTCGAAAAGACGTTCTATAATGTCTTTTTGGCTATGAAGTTGTATAACTTCTGACCCGAGTTGTATAACATAGGCC
>JBAULJ010000041.1:0-3929 GCA_049578125.1 Halobacteriota archaeon | reverse complement strand
AGATAGCACTACGATGACAGCAATAACCGCGAACTTGACGGGCCTGTAATTGATGTTGCGTATTCCCTTGGCGACGAGCAAGTATAACGCTACTGAAGCCGCGATCGTGTATCGCGCGAGGTAGGGCAGCACGGAACTAAAGCGAGCGAGAATGAACGGTATCGCGGCGATAGTGAGCAACCACACCACGAGAAAGCAGACTGGCGCTACATCTTGACGACGCAGTTTCCACGAATAGCCTTGGAGGGCTTTGAGCGGCGCTTTCCAATCTGGTGAGCCACGTGCTTTTTGATACGCAAGTAATGAGAGAACCGACAACCCCACAAAAAGTACTGACAACACCGCCGTTCCCGAATAACTATAAAACGTGCTAATAAGTTGTAGTGGCGGGGTACTGGCGATAGTGAAAATCCAAGCATTCTGCGATTTTTGGTTAATCAAGACTGGTATCCATGGCAAAAACAGCGCCAAAACGGTCGCTTGGAGGACGACCCACCGCCTGAGCCGAAACGTACGATTCCTCGGCAGCAGCATGAGGGACAGAACGCAGATGTTCTGCGCAACGACGACGAACCAGCTATAACTGTGCGTGTACACCAGGAGTACTGTGGAGAGCACGTATCCTGCCGATAATGCCAAGCTGTCCCGCTGCAAGAAGCGTAAGAAGAAATACATAGAGAGGAGGGCGAGCAGCACCATTAAGCTGTACATCCGCGCATCTTGCGAGTACCAAATGTTGAACGATGACAGCGCGAGGATGAGCGTAGCTATTAGCCCCACCTCCTTGTTGAAGAGCTGCCGGCCCACAAGGTAAATCATCGGTATCGCGAGAACGCCGAACAGAACTGATAGCAGTCGCACCGCTACCGCTGAAGTGCCGAACAAAGCTACCCAGTAATGCAGAATGAAGTAGTACAGCGGGGGATGCGTATCTCCCACCGCAGCTTGCACTATTTGTGATAAACTCATCTTAGAAAGCATAATGGAAAAAGCTTCATCCAGCCAGATGCTTTGTGTGCCTACTTGATAGAGCCTGAGAAACAGGCCGATGAGGATAATAGCGAACAACGCTAGGCCGTACTTACTTTTTATCGTATCTACGACTCTCACAAGCAGTGGTCAATGCCTTGCTACTTAAGAATTATGATTGTAACACTTGCTTGGTGACAGCATCGCATCCGGTGTGAGTTTTGGTCTGCTAAAAATCTATATAGCACGCGTTATTTCCATCGCTCATCACCACTCATTCATTCACTCACTCTTTCCGTTAACTATAAACGTCGCTGCGAGTGCTGCGCACGCCTTGCACGCTGCCCATCGACCAAGCACAATTCCGCCGCGCTCGTGAAGGGCAGTTCCGGTGTGGTACTTCCGTTCGCTGATGACATAGATCTATACGCGCGTGACGTTCGTCCAGAAATATGCTTGGCGGTAAGGGGTATTGAGGTCTGGTTTTTTGTACAGCGACAGCTCAATTTTCATGTCGTTTCCTGCTCTATCCGGTGTGAGGGGTATGCGCTGCTCCCAGGTTTGTCCGTCTCTCAACGTGATCTGTTCGGTGTGAAGAGTGGTTGCATTTCCCTTGCTATCATTGAGTCTGATGATAAGCTCATAGCTCGCATCTCCTTGCTCCTTGTTAATGACGCCCGCAACGATTGGCTTCGTCTGACCCAAGATGAATTCAGTGGGATAGTCTTTCGCTTTTCCGTACGATCCCAGCACGTACAGCTCGGCTAAAATACGTAGGAGAGTATTCGAAGGCTTTGTTACGCTATGTAGCTGACATTAGCATCTTGAACCTCGACTCCAAACCTTTTACGTTACAGGAGGCAACATGCTGCTTACCAAAATATACTCATCACGGTTCAAAGATGCTCACCCCATCGAAGCCGAATTGTCTCCAATCAACTCCTAGAAAGTCAAGCACCGTTGGCGCGATGTCGATGATGCTCTTGTCATCAGCCCGCACCTTTCGATTGATGTTGCCAAGCAAAAGGACGCCCTCTTTACGATGCCCGCCCGAAGCGACTTTGTGATCGTACGCCGTGCCAAACAGGCCCCGCCCGATGTCCCATCCCACAGAAAAGTGCTCGTCGAGTTCAAACAATATGTCAGGATAGAGACGTTCTGCAAAGTCGCCAATGCATATGTCTTTGCGTTTTTTCACCCAGTTTATGACTGGCTGGCCCTCGGGCGTTTGGATCTGTGATAGGGATTCAATAAGCTTACCGAGGAGGTTTTCGTAGTCATTTTCAGTAACACAATCAGTATTCACTTGAATGCCGCCAAACGAATAAGACTTGATACCAGCGAAATGTGAAAGGTATGCGACACTGTTGTCTCTCTCTATAGCTTCTGCGGATGAATAGGTGGCCTTACTCGCCTTGGCCAGTTTCTCACTTCTCGTCGCAAGCCGTATGAGCCAGTGCTGTAAATCCCACTTGTTGGCGAGGTGGAGTACCGTTCTTCCGAGACGATTCATAATTGTGTTCCGCCCACCCTTCTTACGTACTAAGTACCCGTCAACTCTCAGCTGCTCGTTGACGTTTATCGTTCTGAGTGCCCTGCTTTTGTGCCCATGATCGCTTATGATCATTAGAGCCGTGTCCGGATAGACGTCTTTGAATTCACCGATTATCGTATCAAATAACTTGTAGTAATCGAGAATGATTGTGCTTAACTGGTTTTTTTCATAGGTAGGGTCCGCCGGATCAAAAAAGCGCCATAAACGGTGTTGAATGATGTCCAAGAGATTAAAATAAATGAAAAAGAGATCCCAGTTACCCACCCTATACAAATCCAAACCTATTTCCTTTTCTGTTTTGAGGATTTCCTTGCCAAGCTCGGCCCACTCTGCCAAACGTTCTATCCCTGGAAAGCCCCCCCATAAACCAATAAACTTGTCCGGAATTGCGTGTGTATTCTTTGCTACTTTGGGGCACACGTCGACATCGATTTCGGTTGTCATCCAGTCTTTTTTTCTATCGAACGGTGATTTACTGACCATCACGCCATTGATGTCCCACGAGGGGTATGCGAGCATGGGGTATACGACGACCGTTCTATATCCTGCCTTGCTCGCGAAATCCCAAAACGTCCTATGCCGTATTCTCCCTAAATCAAGCTTCCGAAGGTCACTGAGATTTGGATCAAAGACATCATATACGTATAATAAACCATGGTTCCCTGGACGGAGTCCTGTGTAGATGCTTGCCCATGCAGGTATCGTGTCGACAGGAAACACAGATTTTGAGACAAGCGTTGCGCTTTGCTTGATTAAAGCATCGAAATGGGGGAGCTCCGCCTGGTTGTTTACAAGGACGTGGGGATCAAGCGAATCTATACCGATGATTGCCAGCTTGTGCTCTTGCTCGTTACGTTGAATGCTCATTTTTGAACAAGAAATCGAGCGCAGTTTCAAGCACTTTAGCTTTGGCCGCTTCGATATCTCCTGTGTTGTCTATTTCCACTGTTTTTCCTGATGATTCTGCTTGCAACAAGGCGCATAGTTCCTGTTGGTCGCGCTGAATCCTCTCCGCATGTTGAACAGATGTTATCTCCTCTCTTTTCCGCGCGTAGGATACTTCAGGAGGCACATTTACAATAAACGTCAAATCTATGCGTGGCAACAACGCTTTGTGAACGCGCCACAACTGCTCTATTTTAGTCTTCTCGAACCGGAACTCATTTGCTAACGAAAAAAGCACGTCATAAGCATATCTGTCGAATATCATAATCTTATCTTTGTGAGCGAGCGTTGGGAGCCATGCCTTGATTGCTCCAAACCTTAGATAATCAAGTATAACTGCATGTGAATAAAGCCACCAAAACACTCTTTCTTTGATCGGCCTTTGCTTATCAGTTGCTAGAGGGACTTCAACGTGAGTGTTCGAACGGGTGTTCTGTGGTCCATTTATACGTCTCATCAA
>JBAULJ010000040.1:0-1725 GCA_049578125.1 Halobacteriota archaeon | reverse complement strand
GCAATAAACGACGTATTGAAAGCGGTCAAATACGAGTATAAAGGAGGCGTAACGGTCTATCACGCTGCTGAAGTGCTCTATACCATGAAAGAAATCCTTGCTGAACGCGCGAGATTATCTCTGTCTGGAGTAAATATAGCAACGCACCACGGTTGCCACTACACAAAAGTCTTCTACGACGAGGTCATGGGCGGATTCTGGGAGTATCCAATATTGCTAGATGAAATATGCACAACATTTTCGGCGAACCTCGTCGATTATTCTGAACGATCTGCGTGCTGTGGCCTAGGTTTTTCGCACTGTATTAGTGTCGACGAGTATACAGAATCAACGAGCTTTAGGAAGCTTGAGAGCATACTGTCGGAAGAACCCGACGTCATCGTAACGATGTGTGCTGGCTGCCAATTGATTCTCGACAGATTCCAGCTCCAGTTCCAAGAACAGCTTAATTGCGTCGTCCCTGTGCTAAACGTTTCACAACTCGTAGCATTGCTCTTAGGAGCTGATGAATCGAGAGACGCGTGTCTCCAATTTGCCGCGATAGACGTGGCTCCGCTTCTTGAAAAAATGGAGGCTGTTTAACGTGTCGAGATTCGGCGTCTTCACGTGTAGATGCGACGGGAACATTTCGAATGCTGTCGATATTGACCGACTAAACAGGGATTTTAAGCGAACCAACGTCGTGGACACAGACCAACACCTCTGCTCACTGCAAGGCCAGCAGAAGATCAAGAAATCTATTCGCAAACACAATCTCGATGGTGTTGTGATCGCCGCTTGTTCCCCAAACAATCACGGCAAGACCTTTCGGGGCTGCATGCGCGAAGCAGGACTTAATCCGTATCTTCTCGAGTTTACAAATATTAGAGAGCAATGTTCATGGGTCACCGAGGATCGAGAGGGCGCCACTGAGAAAGCGCGCGACCTTATAAGTGCCTCTCTACAGCGGCTAGAGCACGCGGAATCCCTTTCTGATTTTCACGTTGACGTTACGAACGCCTCGCTCGTGGTCGGAGGAGGCATAGCAGGAATCACCGCAGCGCTTGCCCTAGCAAAAAATGGCGTCAAGACGTATCTGGTCGAAAGGGAACCCTCCGTTGGAGGCAACACAGTGCGGATCGGCAAAGTATTCTCGCCACACAAGATGGTGGAAGAGTGCGCGATGTGTTCACTGAGCCCACTGATGAATGACGTCTACGAGAATCGAAATATCGAACTTCTAACAGACGCTGAAATTGCAAACATTAACGGAACTGCCGGCCACTTCAACGTCGACGTCAAAATCAAACCGCAAAGCGTCAGCGAACGCTGTACCAGCTGCGGAGAGTGTGCGACCGTTTGCCCGATCGAAGTGCCGGACTGGTGGAACGCTAATACACGAAATAGAAAAGCTATTTATAAACCTTTTCCGCAGGCAGTCCCTGATAAGTACACGATCGATACCGAGAACTGCGTAAAATGTGGCAAATGCGCTAAGGTGTGCAAGTCTAACGCAATTGAACTCGAGGCGACGCCTTCGCTGCGAAAAATCGAAGTCGGAGCTATCATCTTAGCAACGGGCCACGAAGAGTTCGATCCCGCCTTACGGCCCGAATATGGCTATGGTCGATTGAAAGACGTTGTTACCCAGTTGGAGCTCGCCCGCATAATTGGGGTAAATGGTCCCACAAACGGAGAGCTTCTGAGACCGTCAGACGGAAAACAGCCCAAGCGAATAGTTATGAT
>JBAULJ010000039.1:0-3024 GCA_049578125.1 Halobacteriota archaeon | reverse complement strand
GCTTTTAGTTTCGACCATAGAACCCCTTTCACTTTGCGCGTTTCACTCTTAGAAACTTCACTTGCTCCGAAGCCTCATTGTGAGAAACGTCTGATCTCATTGGTTTGGCTACAGCGGCCCTGTTGGTTTGAGTCAGCGCTCCCTCGTATGTCGTCTATAATTGAAAAAACTATGCGTAGCTGTAACAACGCGAAGCATTCCTGCACTTAGGTGAGTGAGCGTAGGACTGGAGGTGTTGCTTAAAGGCTTTCCTAGGGCTACTTATTCGTCGTTGTCAGGCGTA
The DNA here is from genome assembly GCA_049578125.1 of Halobacteriota archaeon. Lineage (GTDB taxonomy): Archaea > Halobacteriota > Bog-38 > Methanoflorentales > Methanoflorentaceae > Methanoflorens. The sequence continues at coordinate 2,741 of JBAULJ010000039.1, read as the reverse complement.
ATACACATAAATTATATTTGACAATAGGTATATAAATGAATAATAGGAACTTTGTTTCCACCAAAAGAGCGCATTCTTCGCTGGCTCAAGGAAAGAGAAAGATTTACGCGTTCTTAAAACAATTTTGCGGAGCCAAACGAACTGAACCAGTGGTTAACGTCTGTCTTTACACTTTGACGGCAGATAATAAATCTCGTAAAAAAACTAAAAAAGAGAGGGGGTGGTAGCAGACTTGTGCAGCATATTAGGCATCGTGAATGAAAGCGGCAAACTTTTTTCTGCAAGTAGCATCACTGAGGGCATTAGTTTAATGAATGAACGATGCAACGGACTCGGCGGTGGATTTGCAGCTTATGGACTATACCCCGAATACAAAGATTATTACGCCCTGCATATCCTTTTGAAGGATTTTGAACTGAAAGACCGAGTAGAGGAGATGCTAAAGGAGCACGTCAATATTTATAAAGACGAAGAAATTGAAACGCGCAACGTCCAAGGTATTTCACAGGATTACCTCCCTTGGCGCTTCTTCGTGGACGTGCCTGAAAGGTACGCACACGACGCGGACAACTATATTACTGATCTTGCGATGAAAATCAACAGTACAGGCGACGCGTTGGTCGTCTCGAGTGGCAAGAACATGGGCGTTTTCAAAGCTATTGGCTACCCAGACCAAGTTGCAAAGCTCTACAAGCTGGAAACGTATGAAGCTTATATGTGGTTAGCTCATGGGAGATATCCCACAAACACGCGGGGTTGGTGGGGTGGAGCACATCCATTCAGCATTTTAGATTGTAGCATCGTGCATAACGGAGAGATTACTAGTTACGGGACAAACAGGCGGTTTCTCGAGTTGTATGGGTATAAGTGTAGCTATTTTACCGATTCTGAAGTCTTGGCTTATCTGTGGGATCTTTTAGTTAGAAGACACAAGCTGCCCGTAGAACTTGCATCCGAAGTATTAGCTCCTCCGTTCTGGGAACAGATCGAACGAATGCCTGCTGAAAAGAGGCATATCATAGAGGCTTTGCGAATTACCTATGGTCCGGCAATGGTTAACGGTCCCTTTGGCATCGTCATTGCAAATGGTTCGGGGCTTACTGGAATTGCGGGTAACGGTTCCATGATTGGGCTCTCGGACCGAATTAAGCTGCGACCACTGGTGTGCGCTAGAAAAGATGATTACACGTTTATGGCGAGCGAAGAGAGCGCCATCAAGGCGGTCTGTAAGAATCCAGACATCGTTTGGGCGCCAGGCGCGGGGAAGCCGACAGTGGCGATGGTGACTGGAGATGTTTAGTTCCGTTCCTGAATTCAGAGTGGTCATCGACAAGCAACGGTGTAGGCTCTGCAAAAGATGCATTGAGAATTGCTCATTCGGAGCACTGGAATGGCGAGAGGACAAGGTCAAGGCATTTGACGATCGGTGCGTCGCATGTCAGAGATGCGTTAGCATGTGCCCTGAGGACGCTATAACGCTCCATCGAATGCCCTCGGTCATGAGTGCCCACCCCGTTTGGACCGAGAACGCGCGAAGAGATGTATTCACGCAGTCGAGAACGGGTGCCATTCTGTTGGCGAGCACTGGAAATGAACTCCACGAGAGCATCATCTTCGATCATCTGCTGCTTGACGCTTGTCAGGTAACAAACCCAGCGATCGACGCTTTGCGAGAGCCAATCGAACTCCGAACATACATTGGGCGAAAGCCGCGATCTGTGGAGTTTGAAGTAGGTGAAAGCATCAAGCTTAAGACAGAGCTCTCGCCAGCGCTCAAACTAGAAACTCCAATTATGATAGCCCAAATGTCTTACGGAGCTATTAGTCTTGAAGCGCACGAGGCTTTGGCTCGAGCTGCAGTGATGCGCGGTACTACCATGGGTTCTGGAGAGGGGGGTCTTCACAAGAATCTCTACCCATATGCAGATCACATCATTGTGCAAGTTGCCAGCGGAAGATTTGGCGTGCACCCAGCTTACCTAGAAGCCGGAGCGGGGGTTGAGATCAAAATCGGTCAGGGGGCAAAACCTGGGATTGGAGGGCACTTGCCGGGCACCAAAATAACTGACGAAATTTCAGAAGCACGAATGATCCCGATAGGGGCGGATGCCATAAGCCCGGCCCCGCACCACGATATCTACTCGATCGAGGACCTCGCACAACTGGTCAACTCGTTGAAGGAGGCCACCCGATACAAAAAGCCGGTTCTTGTAAAGATAGCTGCCGTTCATAACGTTGCTGCAATCTCTAGCGGCATTTGTCGGGCGGGTGCAGACGCGATAGTAATCGACGGCTTTCGAGCGGGCACTGGCGCAACTCCCAAGGTAATTCGGGACAACGTAGGCATCCCTATTGAACTTGCAATTGCCATTGTAGACCAGCGATTACGAGAAGAGGGGATACGGAGTGACACAAGCATAATCGCTAGCGGTACTATTCGAAACAGTGGCGACGTTGCAAAGGCGATAGCGCTTGGCGCGGACGCTGTGAAGATAGGCACTGCTGCTCTCATCGCTCTCGGCTGCACCGTTTGTAAGCGATGCTACACCGGCAAATGCGCTTGGGGGATAGCTACGCAGGATCCGAAACTAAGGTCACGACTCGACCCCGCAGACGGGGCGCAGCGAGTCTCGAACTTGCTACTAGCTTGGTCGATCGAGCTGAAAGAGATCCTTGGCGCGGCGGGAATAAACGCAATCGAAAGCTTAAGAGGAAATCGTGACAGGCTTAGGGGGTACGGC
>JBAULJ010000038.1:0-10585 GCA_049578125.1 Halobacteriota archaeon | reverse complement strand
GGATTGCCTACTGCACGGGTGACTTTAGGAAAGCCATGCAAAGAGCGTGCAACAAGACGGACGTCTACGTCACCATCGTCCCACACGAGGAAACGCTCGAGCGTTGCCGGGTACTGGGCAGGAAGTTTGAGTATGGGGGCCTGAGCAACGTCCAATACTTGGCTGATTTGAGGGGTGCGTTACTCTCGATCTACGGGACTTCTCCACAAGATGTGCGCTTAGAGACGCTGGAAAAGACGTTGGGCGATAATGATTGGTATCTGCTTTAATAGCGATGAGAGACACGTAACGACGATGAAAGAAACCGCTTCTTTTTATTCTGAATACCTCACGCGATTCGTGTCGGTCGTGCTTGAAGACGAGGCGGTGCAACGGGTCACGCTCGAACCGCACGCCCGGCCCAGTAACATGCTGAGTGCGACACCAGCCGTGCAAGCTCTTGAGAAGTACTTGCGAGGGGCGAACCTTGACCTCAGCGTCTTCCCCGTCGATCTCGAAAACCGCTCGGCGTTCGAAAGAGCCACGCTGCAATGTGTGCGGCAAATACCTAGGGGAAGCGTAGCGACGTATTCAGAACTGGCGGCGAAGCTAGGCAGCCCACGAGCGGCGCGAGCTGTCGGGAACGCGTTGCGTCGCAACCCCGTTCCGCTCTTTGTCCCATGTCATCGAGTGGTGGGGGTATCTGGCCTCGGTGGTTTTTCCTTGGGACTCGACACGAAGCGAAAACTGCTTCAACTTGAAGGCGCGCGGTCGCGAGTCTGAGAGTAATCGGTCATAAGATTTTACACCAAGCGCCAATCGTCGCTTTTATGGTGAGCTGCGTTACGGTTTCTCCAGCGAGATTCGGTCGCCCAACTTCAGATTTAACTCTGTTGCAGCACTACCCTTATTCACGGCGATCTCTACCAAATCAAAGCTCCCAACGGTGAGTAACGGGTGTCCTTGAGCCACTTCGTCGTACGTCTGCACAAATCGGATCGCTGTGGCACCGTTGAGAAGATGCGTACTACCATACCCCGAGCGCTGTATCATCAGCGTTCCGGGGATATTCGTCACGCAGTTGCCAAACCTGTCGACAAAGAAAATGGTGCCTGAAACGGCATTTTCAGACGAGTGCGGTTCTTGAAGCAGAAGATCGACATAAGTCGGCGCGGGCTGAAGGCTTCGCAAGCGTCCCATAAAGATGTGTGCACCTACGGGTGCGAAGACGTCTCGTCCGTGAAACGTGCTTGACTTCGCGTCCATTTCGATACGCAGCACCTCGAAATCGCCTAGGGAGCGCGCTGCGGGGATCAGCAGTCCGTTGTCAGGGCCGACGAGATAGTGCCCTCCCGCCTCTATGACGAGGCCCTTTCTGTCCGTGCCGACAGTCGGGTCAACGACGGCGATATGCACGGTGCCTCGAGGGAAATATTTGACCGTCTCGCGGAGTATGAAAGCCGCCTCGCGTACGTTCTGGGGCGAGATTTCGTGAGTTACGTCGATGATGGTCGCTTCGGGGGCTATGCCGAGAATAATTGCCTTCATGACCGCCGGGTAGTAGGCGCCGAAGTCAGAAATTAGGGTTATGATCCCCATAGTCCAAGGTAACGTCAAATGAGGTTTAAACCCTTTGCGATGTTCAGAGCCTCGCGTCGCTCGATGTCGCTCACGAACCGATTGATCTCGGGGTAGTCAATGACGTTGTATGGAGCGTACTGAAACATCAGGTTGAACTTGACGTCCGGTGCATTCTCGCGCACCCATCCGACGATCGGCTCCGTACAGCACTGAACGTGTCCAGGCATCACCAGATGACGTATCATAAGCCGGTCTTTTGAAGCGAGCAAATTCCGCGTGACGGTTTCCACGTAATTGTCGACGTTCGAGTACCGGTGTGCGCAAGCGTCGTTGCCATATTTGAAGTCGCTCAAATACACGTCAATCACGCCATCGAGAAGCTTATACGCTTCCGCTGAGTAGTAGGCGTTTGAGTTGAAAACCATCGGGATATTCAAGAATCGCGCATCGACCTCGATTTCTCGCTCGAGCGTGGCGAGGGCACGCATCGTTTCCAGGATCTTGCCGATGTGGGGGGTCGGATCTCCCCCCACCCAGTTCACGTTGCGTGAGCCCGCGATCGATCGCGCGTATATTCTCCGTGCAAGCGCCGGTGGGTCGCTGATCGCACCGGCGTTCGGATGTCGTGCGATATCCCAGTTTTGGCAGAAGACGCATTTGAAGGTGCAGCCCGTAAAAAAAATCGTATGCGATGGCACGAGTTCTAGTTCTTCGCCATAGTGAAGGAACTCTGAGGAGTATTTCGACTCCGTAACGCCACAGAATCCAGGCTTCTCGGCTCTGTTGGTTTGACATCGGCGCTCGCAGAAATGGCAGTTGCGAAACATGCGCTGCGCGATTTCGATCTTTAAATCGAGAAGGGAGGAGGTGATAACGACATCGCTGTGCCGGTCTTCTTTTGCAAAACGATCGTGAATCTGCCACAGTCCCTCAGTCGACCCGCTGAGGTCGGCGTTGGTCTCAGTCAGTTGTGCCTTTCGATAGAGCGGCAACAGCTCTGCTCGCATGAAGACCGCCTCAATCGCGTGCAGGTGAACACGCGCGCGAAAAAAGATTACTGAGGGGCCGCGCTCGAGTAGCCCTTCAGATCGTGCGAGTTAATCGTGAATTTCTTGAGATGCTCGAGCAACCCATCGCGCTTTCGACCGATGAGGCTGTTTTCGAGAACTTCACCGATAGAACTGACAGGGATAATCTGCACCATGTCTCTGTACTGCTTCTCGATCATGACGTCTCCTTCGTTGTCTTTCGGGACGAGTATACGCGTAATGCCTGCCTTAGCGGCTGCCTCAACCTTGGGTGTGACGCCGCCAACGGGCAGCACCTCTCCGCGAACCGAAAGGGATCCGGTCATTGCCACGGATTGATCCACTGGAACGTCCTCGAGCGCCGAGATTACGGCGGTTGCTATTGAAATTGACGCCGAATCGCCCTCCACCCCCTCATAGGTGCCGATGAACTGGATGTGCACATCCTTATTTGTAATGTCTTGGCCTGAGAACTTCTTAATGAGCGCTGAGACGTTTTGGACGGCCTCAAGAGCGATCTCTTTCAGCAAGCCGGTCGCGATGACGCGACCCTCCTCTTTGGATTGTGCCGGAGTGATCTCCGCCACGATGGGCAGCACGACGCCCGAATCATCACCCATGACCGCGAGACCATTGACGCGACCAACCTCTGCGCCGGTGTTTCGGAACATCTGGTAGTCACGGCGGCGCTCGAGGTATTGATCAGTAAGCTGCTGCTCGACCGATCGTGCCATCTTCTTTGCATCGATAACGTGTTTTGCGGTCGTGTGTTCAGCCCCTTCGGCCCGAGCGACGTCTCCTGCAACGCGGATAAGGCCGCCGAGATCCCTTAGCATCAACGTGACGTGTCCTTTTCTTCCCGACCTTCGTCGCGCCTCGCGGACGATCTCTTCAACGGCATCGGCAGTGAAGTGAGGAATCTTCTCGTCCTTTGTCACCTCTTGGGCGACGAAGCGCACGAGTTTTCGACGGTTTTCTGGCGTATCCTTCATTGAGTCGTGCATGTACACTTCGTAACCGTAACCGCGGATACGCGAGCGTAGCGCCGGATGCATGCCCTTTACGGCGTCGAAATTTCCTGCGGCGATCATTACAAAGTTGCACGGCACAGGGTTAGTCTTTACCATCGCGCCACTTGAGCGTTCGGATTGCCCGGTGATGGAAAACTCTCCCTCTTGGAGCGCGGTAAGGAGGTGTTGCTGCGATTCGATTCTGAGCGTGTTAATCTCATCGATAAAGAGCACTCCCTTGTTTGCCTTGTGGATCGCTCCTGCCTCGACCCGGTCGTGCGCCGGCGTCTCAAGTCCCCCCGATTGAAACGGATCGTGCCTGACGTCACCGAGGAGCGCTCCTGCGTGCGCTCCGGTACCGTCGATATAGGGCGCGGTCTCTTTGCCATCGTTCACGACGAGGAGTTTAGGTATGAGTACGTCTTCGCGGGGCGTAATATAGCGCAGCGCGATGAAGAGCATAGCAGCGGCAATGATGCCCATTATCGGTTGATTAATCGCAAAGCTATAGCCAACGATAGCAAAAACCATCACCATCGAAAGCATATTCCGAAATTGGATCTTCTTTTGCGCTTCCCGCTTGTGTGCATCAACGATTTGCCGACCCTTCCCAGACGGCACCACACGCACTTTGGGGCTGTTGCTGTCCTCAGCGTTATGATAAACGAGGATATCCTGCAACTCTTCCTTAGGGAGCAGCTCTGCCATGGAGCGGGCGAGCATTGACTTCCCGGTGCCCGGAGAGCCGATGAGCATCACGTGGCGTCGTTGCTTAGCCGCCTTTTTTATTACCTCAACGGCCTGTTCTTGTCCGATCACTTGATCGACGAGCATTGGGGGCACGGCGATCTCGTCAGTGACCGCTATGTCCATGCCGCCGAGCAAAGCAGACGCTTTGTGTTCAGTTGCGTCTGCCGTCTTGTCGTTGCCGACCTCTTCCGCTTGGGACAACTTGAAAAAAACACTCCTGTACTTATTATTGATAGTATCCCGTTGATTAATTAAATATTTTCTGCAAGGTAACTCGATTCAGACGCGTTATCTTGAAAGCAACCCTGTCAGTCTTTTTTTACGCTGTTATCGCCCTCAAACGTCCTGCTTTAGGAATACGTCGATCGCCCGGGCTGCTCTCTTTGAGGCCCATTGTAAGGATGCCGGTTGCCGCTTTCGTAGCAACATATTCGTCGGCAACGACGTGTTGCAAAAAGGTGAGACAGTCATCATCAATAACCTGTTGACCTCGACATCGCCGTATGATCGGTCTCGCAGATCCCCGTGGGATTCATAGTTTCTTGAGGGCTTGCACAAGCTTGCCGACCGTCTCCTGCGCGTCGCCGTAGAGCATCCGCGTGTTGTCCCGGTAGAACAGGTCGTTCTTGATCCCCGCAAAGCCCTTCCCCTGCCCGCGCTTTAGGACAATCACATTCTTTGCCTGTTCGACATCAAGGATTGGCATGCCGAAGAGCGGGCTGCCCTGCCGGTGCGCCGCCGGGTTCACGACATCATTGGCCCCGATGACAAGGACGACGTCAGTGCTGGGGAACTCAGGGTTCACCTCGTCGCGGTCGAAGAGGTAGTTGTAGGCAACCCCTGCCTCGGCAAGCAGGACGTTCATGTGACCGGGCATCCGCCCGGCAACCGGGTGGATCGCGAACTTCACCTGCACGCTCCTGCTCTCGAGCAGGTCGGTTAGCTCCTTCACTTTCTGCTGGGCTTGGGCGACTGCCATGCCGTAACCGGGGACGATGATAACCCGGTCCGCGTAGGCGAGCATGACTGCAACGTCGTCGGCCTCGATCGCTTTCATGCTGCCCGATACCTGCGCCGCCTGCTCCTCCGTTGCGCCGAACGCTCCGAAAAAGACGTTTGTGAGCGAGCGGTTCATTGCCTTAGCCATTTTGAGCGTGAGCAGCGAACCCGCAGCACCGACGATGACGCCCGCTATGATCATCGCATAGTTGGGGGTGGCAAACGAGAACCCGTCAAGCGCTACGGCCAGGCCGGTGAAGGCGTTGTACATCGAGATCACGACAGGCATGTCGGCCCCGCCAATCGGGAGCGTCATGAGGAGCCCGAAGCCGAGAGCGAGAATGAAGAATAGCGGGAGGTACATGCTTACGGAAAGTGGTATCCATGAGGGCTGCAGGATGACGAACGCACCGGAAACGATGGCGAGGACAAGGACTGCCATGTTGACGATCTGCTGGCCCGGGAAGGTAACCGGCCGTGATGGCATCCAGCCCTGCAGCTTCAGGAACGCGATGAGGCTGCCGGAAAACGAGACAGCTCCGATCAGGCCGCCAACGACTGCAAGCGAGCCAGTGGTGGCATTGGTAAGGCCAAGAAGCGCGACAGCCGAGATCCCGGCTGCCGCGCCGCCCCCCATCCCGTTGTAGAACGCGACCATCTGAGGCATGTTGGTCATCGCCACGCGCTTGGCCGCTATATAGCCGAAGCCGCCGCCGATCACGATCGCGATCGCGATCAGGGCGATGTTGGTGAGATTCGGGGTAAAGAACGTGACGAGCGTTGCGATCAGCATTGCGGCGCCGGCCCAGACGATCCCGCTCCGGGCCGTCAGCGGGTTGCTCATCCGCTGCAGGCCGACAATGAAGAAGAAGATCGTCGCAATGTATACGGGCTCGATGGCAAAGGAGAGGTCAGCCATGTCACGTCCCCTTGCCGCGCTTCTTTCCGCTGCGGTCGAACATCTGGAGGATCCGTTCCGTGACAACATAACCGCCGGTCACGTTCGCTGCCCCGAGAACAACTGCGATGAACCCGATCACCTGCTCTGTAGGCGTCGTGGCAAGGCCGAGCGCTACCATCGCTCCAACGACCACGATCCCGTGGATGAAGTTCGAGCCGCTCATCAGAGGTGTGTGAAGGATGACGGGGACACGGCTGATGACAACGTAGCCGGTGAATGCCGCCAGCATCGCGATGTAGATAGCGATCCAGAACGCAGTGATATCGGTCATTGCTCCCCCCCGCTGATGAGGTCAAGCGTGGGTTTATGCCGGACTTCGCCTGCGTTCACAAGCAGGCTTGATGCCAGGATCTCGTCAGTAAACTCACGAGTGAGCGCCCCGTCCTTACTAACAAGGAGCGACAGGAACGACTGGAGGTTCTTTGCGTACATCTGGCTTGCGTGAAACGCGACCCGGGCCGGGAGGTTCTGCGGGCCCAAGATCGTGACACCGTGCTCCTTTACGGTCTTTCCACTTTGTGTCAGCTCGCAGTTGCCGCCCGATTCGGCAGCAACGTCGACGATGACTGCGCCCGGACGCATCGTTGCTACGGTCTCTTTCGTGATCAGGACCGGCGCCTTCCGGCCGGGGATGCTGGCCGTCGTGATAACGATGTCAGCCCGTGCCACCGCGGCAGAGACCATCTGCTGTTCCTTCACCTTCTCTTCCGGCGTGAGCTCGCGGGCGTAACCGTCCTGGCCTTCCGCATTGATCTCAAGCTCGAGGAATTTCGCGCCGAGGCTCCGGACCTGTTCGCCCGCGGCACGCCGGACATCATATGCCTCGACCATGGCGCCGAGGCGCTTGGCTGTGGCGATCGCCATGAGGCCGGCAACGCCCGCACCAAGGATGAGCACCGTTGCCGGCCGGATCGTGCCCGCGGCCGTTGTCAGCATCGGGAGGAACTTGGGGCAGTTGTCGGCGCCGAGTATCGCTGCTGCGTACCCCCCGGCGGTCGCCTGGGAACTGAGCGCGTCCATGCTCTGGGCGCGGGTGATCCGCGGGACAAGCTCGAGGGCAAAGGCGGTGACCTTGCGGTCGCGCATCCGTGCAACAGTTGACAGGTTGTTTGCAGCGTTCATGAACCCGATGACGATCGTCCCCTCTGCGAGCATCTCGACATCGGCTATGGTCGGGGGCTGTACGCACAACACGATTGTTGCAGCTTCCAGCAATTCGGCCCGACCGGGCGCGATCTTCGCACCGGCGGCAACATAGAGGTCGTCTGGGTAGAACGCTCCTGCTCCCGCATCATGCTCGACCCGGACATCGTACCCCGACTTCGTGAGTTTCTGGACTACCTCGGGCACGGTCGCAACGCGCCGTTCACCCGGGGCCTGTTCCTTTACAACGGCGATCACGATACCCTTTGTTTTGCGTGCAACGGTGGGGGTGCTCATAATTCCCACCCTGTCTGTCCGGCGTTTTCGATACGGAACAACCTTTTCACTCCATAGATGGTCTGCAATGTATCCTACTAGTTGGACCTATACCCTTTTTACCTTACGCACCCGGACTGCCACTCCGTGCCCAGATCGCATCATCTTGTCACCGGACATTGCCGTTCTTCCTGTAGCCATCGCCCAGGGCCGGAAACGAGAACGACGGCCCCCATTTTCTCACGTCTGTAGATGCCGAGAGGGCGTACGAGATCTGCTATCTCCCCGCCCTCACATATGCACCGCAGCTTCTTCGTGGTGCCCCACCTCTTGGAAGATAATCTTAGTGAGCCCGTCCTTGGGGTAGGTCTCTGCGATCGTGAGCGGAATTCTCTCTCCTCTTTCGTCAACTCGGACGACGGTCGAATTGACCTGCCCTCGCCTTTCCTGCGATTTGGGGTGCATCGACTTTTATAGCGTAGGTCGACGGAGCGATTTCTTTCTTTTGTACAAGGCGATGCATGTTAAGATGTATCACTCTATGGAGAAAGGTGCATCAAATTTGCGTAAGCATTGGAAGGTACGGTATGGCCAAGTATACGCCGACCGCAATGAGCACCACTCCAGCGACGCGCTTGATCCAAATGGTCTTGGACGATTTGCCAACAAGAGACGACGACAAGCGAGCCGAATAGGCAATGGCGAGCATAGGGACGGCGAAGCCGAGAGAATAGACCAGGAGCAGCAGCCCGCCTGTGACAACGTCGCCGTTTGCAGCCACCCATGTTAATATCGTAGCTAGGACCGGCCCGGTGCATGGAAGCCACACTATCCCCAGTGCTAGCCCTAAAACCAACCCGCTGGCTATGCCTTCGGTCGGAATATCGTAGGTTTTTCTTGACACCCTGTCTAAGAGGCCCAATCTTGGCGCGTTGTAGGGTAAATGGAGATCGAAGAGCATCCAGAACCCCATTGCGATAATTAGTAGTATTGCAGCTGCGAAGAGATAGGAGCTATACGCTGTAAACGCGGCCCCAAAAGCTGATGCGACGAGGCCCATGGTCGTAAACGATATGCTTAGACCAAGAACGATGGCGATTGGCCTGAGCTTGCCGCGATTCGTTGATGAGGCGACGATAGCTGGTAGTAAGGGTAACACGCAGGGAGAAAAAATGCTGATAAGCCCTGCTCCAAATGCAATTAGTGGATTTACTTCCATTTGCGCGCGTCCTCAGTGACGTGTGTTACTTGCGCGCATCTTCAATGGCGCTTTTCACCGTGTTCTGGTCGAAGTCACCAACGAAGATCGCGGCGGCCCCGTCCTTGCGCAACACAACGGTTGTCGGGGTCGCGCTCACGCCATACGCTTGGCCGATGATCCTTGAAGTAGCGTTGTTGTCGATGTTGAAGTTTACAAACGTCACGTTCGTGCCATTGTACTGCGATTGTAAAGCCGTAATCTTTGGTTGTGTCTGCTCGCAAGCAGGACAGTTGTTCTGCGTGATGAACAGGATGACCGTTCCGTTCTTCATTAAGTCGCTAACCGCTTTAGGAGGCGCTATTCCGCTTTTAAACTCGTAGCCGCCTGATGAGATGCTTGAGCACCCGCTCATCCCAACGCACAGCAGGCATAACGCGGAAACGATCGCAAAATAGCGTATACTAGACTTTAGCTTCATCACTGACTCCCTCTACTGTTCTTTTGTACTAAAAAGCTTGCAATGACACATGCCGTGCTCTTTGAGCTCTTCTTCGTGGTAAACGCACGGGCAAATTATCTTTCTGTCTTCCTCTACGTTTTCCGTAATGATGCGACACGGACAGTAACGCTTTCCGAACTTCTCCTGCCTGACAGCAAGGCCCTTTGCGACCTCATCAACCCGTTCTTCATCGGGATTAAGCTCGATTCCTTTTTTTTCTGCGTATCGCTTAGCCCAGTCTTTTATCTTTTTGGCCTGTTCGTCGACGTCCATTAGGTCACCGTGCCTTGCACCCGCTAGGAGAAGCGCAAAACTACTCGTACGTTATAATATATTATTATTCCTCTTTGGCCTGTACGCCGCAGGTTTTCGCGCCCCATATTCAGCTCTAAATCCGAAAAAATGCCCACTCGATTGTTTTCCAATATTGGTGAGTAGCCATGACCAAATGAACGTCCTCTCGCTTATGCGTGGAACTGCGATAAACCAGCGACTCTGTCCACGCAGTGCTCAAAAAACGCAGGCGGGTGAAGTCTGAGCGCTTCCGCGTCTACACTTCAAGACCCGTCTAACTTCCGCTATCGCCCTTCCATCGAAACCTTCTCGAGCTGGCTTGCGACGTTCCAAATGAGGGTCCTTGTATGGAGTGGCATGTTCGGGTCGTTGCTTATGTCGTCGAGTATTGAAATCGCATATGCTGCGCGCACCGTCTCAGATTCCTCTCGATTGAGCAGCCGAGTCTTAGCTTCGTCTGCAGCGCGGCGGATGTTTCTTGGCACCGAGTCATCGCCAACAATGCGGGTGAGAATTTCGATGCTTTGCTTTAAGATACTCTCTTTGTCCGACACGGCTTCACCCTACGTCCAATGCGGCCGTTGCGCGCGGCAGGCATTAGTACACACCCTTCTGATGATCCGCACAATATATAACGCTTTATTAATTGACCCGTTTTGGACGAGAAATAACCGCTGAGAATCGACATTATGCAGTTTTTGCAGCAGCCGTCCCCGCCGTTTGCGTCGGTCAATCTGCGGGTGCGCGTTTCATATGTTGAGGCTTCCGGCTTTCCGAGGTACCGCACTTGACGGGTTTGGAGACGTTGCGACTCAAGCCCAACAGCTATGCGCAGTTCAGATCGAGTGTTGCTAGAGCTCCCTC
>JBAULJ010000037.1:0-3239 GCA_049578125.1 Halobacteriota archaeon | reverse complement strand
TATGCGGTAGAGTGGTATCGACGTTCCTTCGAGTTTCTTGCAGCCGCGCAGGCGTGGGTCGTCCTCGAGCGACTTGACGGCCTTAAAAATTCGAAAAATCTGCTGTTGGGGGAGCTTCAGGCGGTCGATTTTCTTTAAGTCTCTGTACGCATTCTCGCTGAGGATAACGCTATAAGAGTCCATCGTCCTTGAGTCGCTCTTCGAGCTCGCGTAAGGTTATTCTCTTGTCGTTTTGGCGTTCAAGGGCGACCGAAAGGTCGTGGATATCTTCCCTGAGCTCTTCGTACTCCTCTAAGGTGAGCACGACATCCGTCTTGTTCCCCTTCTTGTCGACGAGGTACCTGACCTCGCTTTCGACTTCCATCAGGATACCCAAATCTCACATGTATTGTGATGTTTCATAGGTCTTGCCTCAGATTGAGGCAAAAAACCAGAAGCGATTCGCCCACAAGCGCATGACGCCTGACACAACCCTCAAGTGAAACGACGAACATACACAATAAAACGAAGCGGGACGTCATTTAAGTCATCGGCAAACGTTAGACCTATCTCAGTATTTACTGCTACTGACATCTGAAGCAAACCTGAGACGCATTAAAAGCGCGGCTCCTGCCTAAAGACGTGAAGAAGTAGCTGATGCCTCTAAACATCACCCTCTCACAAAGAACGGCCCTGTAAGGTGTAAGTGCGGCTATCCAAGATGCAGTCAATGGTTTGCACACTGTCCCGAACGCGTGCACGACCGTTTTCAGCATACAACACTGTACTGCTTAGCTGCAGGTTGAAAAAGAAGAGCATAGCAGGCGCTAAATCGAAAAAGAATTAGATTTGCTCTGCGCTGTCGAAGGGTCAAAAGGAGCACGCTAAATCTTTGATCTTATTCAAACAAATCTTTTATCTCCTTCGGCACAACAAAATTGATACTCCCAGCAGCCGGCACCTCGGCCGGCTCCTCCCTGAATACAGATCGCAATCGAGGATGACGCCGGAGCGCCAGTTCTATGGCCCTGATGTTGCCATTGTCAATTTCTCTCATCCATGAATTGACGATTCGCTCTTCTACAGCGGCGTCTAAATGGCAGAGTAGTTCAAAAAATTCAAGAAATATTCCGCTCTTTGCTGTGCTCGCCTTCTTTCTCCAAGCACAGAATGTCTGCGGTGTGACGTTTGCCATGTGTGCAAGCGTCTTGTCGGTGTATAATTCTCCCTCCGCCTCTCGCAGCGTGTTTAGTACGGATTTCGTGAGTTTCGTTTTTCTCCCGGCCTTGGACTTCTTTTTCATCCTTCAATCGCCTAGTTGCTGCTGTTCGAGAGGTCGTACACTATTCTCGCCACAAGTTCCTGGAGACGCTCATCGCCGCCGCATAGTTCGACCATCCGCTCGTGCATCCGCTCTGCCCGCTCCTCTATGTTGATTTTGGGCGGTTCTTGGTGCACGAAGCCCAACGATTGCGCTGCTGTCAGTGACCGGAATTCGAGGTCGGCCAGCGTGGATATCGCCTTGAGCTGATCCTTCACGTTGGCCTCGTCGCTATCGACAATGGCCCATAACCGCCTTCTCAATTCGTTTAGGCGAAACAGCGTGTCTTGGACGACCGTGTTTCGCTTCTGTTCGTCGACGAACTCAGTAGCCCACGTATACGAGGGCCCAACTGCTGTCTATGAGGTCCCCAGGATAACCGATCCTTCTCAGCGGGCGCGCATGACGTATAAGGACGTCAAAATGACCCTACTCTATGACCGCTATAGAAATATCGAGGTTCCGCAGCCGGACCAAGCGACGTGGAACTCCCTGCTAACGACGTGGATCACTGCCAAGGAAAAAGCCAAGCGGAACTGGCCCATTACTGAACCGGCGCAGGTCATCTTTCATTGGAGGTCAAGATATATCGATGAACAATTGCGGACGCTTGACCTGTCTCACATATCACTCGAAAAATCCGAATCAGGCAAGGACGAAATAATCTTTCTGGATGATGAGATCGATATGCGAGAAAAACTTTGGAACTATGGGTTTTTTCGTCCGATCACGCCCCCTTCGTGACAGAGCATCCCGGGATACGTGGCAGCGTCATTGACCATATCCAAGACCATTTGCACAAAGTATCAGCTTTTATATGTATAACCTGAATCTAAACTACCAGGTAAATTTATGGCTTTTATAACTCGCGATTATTTAAATTGCGTTATTGCAATCGGTGATGAAACAGACACACCTGATTCACCAGACTGGGTTGGGACGGGTTTCCTAGTAGGTAGGCCTTATAGAAAAGATGGGATTGCCCTAGGAAATCATGTCTTCTTAGTCACGAATAAGCACGTAATAGAGGGCATGGACTCTTTTATTGTTCGATTCAACCCTTTAGAGGGCGGTGTGATCATGAGTCATCGTTTTGTGCTTATTGATTCTAAAAATAAAAAGCGATTATGGACTAGCCACCTTAATGATGACATAGACATAGCCGCAATAGAAGTAAATTCGGGATTACTCCACCAACATAAACGGCTTTTTGGTTATTTCCTGCTTGATGAACATTTAATGTCTTTTGACAAGATGGCATTCATCTCTGAAGGAGACTTTGTCTACGTTCTTGGTTATCCCATGAACCTTGTAGATCCGTATTGGCACTATCCTATAGTTAGGTCTGGCACTGTAGCACGTATACAAGACATGCTAGATGACCGTAAGCTTGATTTTTTATTAGATGTCCTTGCCTTCCCAGGCAACAGTGGAAGTCCAGTCATCCTTAAGCCAGAAATTAGCGGTATTGAGGGGGCAACTCCGATTGGTACATCCTATGTGATTGGTATAATTACAAGTCACGAGGTGTACAGGGAAGTTGCCATAAGCCCCCAAACTGGAAATACAAGGGTGACATTCGAGGAGAATTCTGGACTAGCACGTGCTCTTCCTGCAAAATATATTTCAGAGACAGTAGAAGCCCATTTTAACAGGATGACTATCGGTCCTAATCATGAGCTATTTTGGAGTTAAAAACAATATTATAAGAGCCCATCTTCCTTCAGGCGCTTCTTGACCTCTTCAAAGGGAATTGTCGGTTCCCCCCGACGCTCAAGGACGACCGCGAGATCCTCGATATCTTCCAGCAATTCCTCATATTCGTCGATGGGGAGGATGATCGCTTCTCTTTCGCCCTTTTCATTGGTCAAGTACCGGTGGTGACGAGAGCCAGTGCTCGCAAGCGTTTGTGTCTCTCTCATAGCAGGGTCTATGTACC
>JBAULJ010000036.1:0-8978 GCA_049578125.1 Halobacteriota archaeon | reverse complement strand
TATAAGAACAATCCCACGTCGGCGAGGCTCAGCAGTGTATGCCTCGACACCCGTAACGATCTGAGGTTGTTGCCACGCTGGGTCGCCCAAATCAAGAAGAACCTGTTGAACTACGAAATGCGCGGTTGATACGGTTGCAAGCAGTGCTGAAGACAGCTGCATTCTTAACGTCGTGCAGGCGTCAGGAAGCGCTCAACAAGCAAGGTCGTCGAACTTGGTCCTGGTCGAGTGCGCGAGTAGGGCGTTACTGAGGACACGAGGGACGCGTGAAAGCACGCAGCCACAGCGATTTTGAAGTAGGACCATAAGTCGCTAGAGGTGGGAACGTGATTGCACAAGCGAGTGTGCGATTGCGGGAGCTCACGACATGAAACGGCGGAAGGAGTAGCAATGACTCGTGGTGGTTACGCGCTTCGTTCACCTATATGTCGAGTCGCTGCTCTTCTTATCTCTCTTTGTTACTTGATTTGAAATTATCTGAGTAAGATTTATAAGCCATCAGATCAACATAATTTACGGAGACATATCATGGCGACGAGTAATCATGTCAATACCAAAATACCGCTAACAGTACATACTGACACAGCCCGCACCAAAACGCCAGCAACGCACTGCATAATTGTGCTGAGTGGGAAGGGCGGCGTTGGGAAGTCGACAATATCGGCAAATCTTGCGGTGTCGCTTTCGCAGAAGGGCTACGCTGTTGGGCTTTTGGACGCAGATTTGACAAGCCCTAGCGTGCCGCGATTGCTGGGGCTTGTCGGGAACGTGGAGGTTCAGGACAACCAGTTAGTACCCGTGTCTTATTCAGACAAGCTAAAAGTTCTGTCGACAGGCTTTCTTATCCCGTCGCCGGATCGGGCAATCATATGGCGAGGTGGCGTCAAGATGGGGGCAATCAGACAGTTCATTAACGAGACTAAGTGGGGTGTTCTTGACTTTCTCGTCGTTGACCTGCCACCTGGAACAGGCGATGAGCCCCTTTCGATCGCACAGGATCTCCAGCCCGATGGCGCATTGATCGTGACGACGCCGCAAGGTGTTGCCCTTGTTAGTTCGCGCAAGTCTGTTGACTTCACCCATAAGTTGGGGGTTCCGATAATAGGCATCATAGAAAACATGAGTGGATATACGTGTCCGACCTGTGGAGCGCAAGTGGACATATTCAAAAGTGGCGGAGGCGAGCGATCTGCGAAGGAGCTAGGCGTTCCCTTTGTCTGTCGCATACCACTTGATACGGCAATCTGCGAATCGGGAGACAGCGGTAAGCCTATTAGCGAAAACGGTGCGAAAGAACCATGTTCAGCAGAGAGCTATGACACGATCGCACGCAGCGTCTTACGTTTTTATGGAACTGTAGAAAATGTTCGAACTGAAAGCGAAGAAGCACGGAGGTGATAAGTAATGCCTGGTTTTGATGGAACGGGACCTTTAGGAGATGGTCCTCTAAGTGGTCGAAGAGGCGGGCGCTGCAGGGGTAGTATTGCGCTGAGGCGCTTTTATGGGGCTGAGCCAATTCGACGAGGGTCTGGAATGGGAGGATTTGGCAGAGGCTATCGGTGGCAGTACCTTGAGACCGGACTGCCGCGATGGGCGCGCACATTGGAAACGGATGAGCCTTCTCGGACGGGGGATATGGCTGCGCTGCTGGCAGCGCTCGAACGGGCAGCGAGAGCTTTGGAAGAAGAGCTTAGCGACGTAAAAGCGCGCCTCGAATCGCTCAAACTCGAGAACCGCGAGGAAAGCGAAGAGGTCAATGTAGACCCGACGTTAGACAGGAGTCAGTGATGAGAATTGCTATCACTGCGCAAGGAAAAGAGTTGACAGCGCCCGTAGATCCCCGTTTTGGGCGCTGCAGCTTTTTCATTTTGTGGGACTCATTGACTCAGCAGTATACGGCGTACGCAAACGAAAACGCAACGAGTTCAGGGGCAGGTATCAGCAGCGCACAATTCGTCATCGACAAAGACGTCCAGATGGTCATTACGGGTGAAACCGGACCTAGAGCCGCGCAGGTATTGCAGAATGCCGGCGTAAAGGTACATATAACGACGGCCACGACGGTGCAAGAAGCAGTCGAGGAGTTTCAGAAAGGAGGTAACGTATGAGAATCGCCATTGCTACGGAAAACAGGGCCGTGTGCCAACACTTTGGACACTGTCCTGAATACACGATATACACGATTGAAGACAACGAGATACGCAAAACTGAGGTAATACCAAACCCCGGTCACAGACCGAATTTTCTGCCCGGATACTTGCACCAACTGGGAGTCGATGTGATCATAGCCGGCGGTATGGGACCAAAGGCACAGAAGCTCTTTGAAGAGGCGGGCATAGATGCTGTACTTGGCGTAGCCGGGTTGACGGAGCATGTCGTAGAGCAGTATGTCGAAGGAGCTCTGCAAGCCGGTACGAGCACGTGCGAGCACGGAAGTGTCCTCCACGAAGGCTGCACTGACGAGTGAAACTCGAATCGTCGAGAATTTCTCGACCCATGATTATAGCAGTTGCGAGCGGAAAGGGCGGCACGGGCAAAACAACTATAGCTGTCAACTTGGCCCTTGCGCTGGAACACGAAAGCAACGTACAATTCTTTGATTGCGACGTGGAAGCGCCCAACGCTTATTTGTTTTTAAAGCCCCAAATCACTCATTCTGAACCAGTGAAGACGGCGTGTCCGATTATCAACGGGACTCGTTGCACGTTTTGCGGGAAGTGCGCTGAGGTGTGCGCGTTCCACGCGCTTGCTGTCTTGAAGGACCGCGTACTTATATTTCCTGAGCTCTGCCACGATTGTGGCGGATGCGAGCTCTTCTGTCCGCAAAATGCCATTGGCAAAAAAGAGCACAAAATTGGGCTTCTCGAGTCAGGTTATGCGGGAAACATTGCGTTCTTTCAGGGACGCTTGACCCCTGGAGAAGCGTTTTCGCCGCCTCTGATCCGGGCGCTGAAGCGCATGGTGACCGACGATTCAATCGTCATTGTGGATGCACCGCCGGGTACTTCGTGTCCTGTCGTAGAAGCGATAGAGGGAAGCGATTTCTGTCTGCTAGTTACAGAGCCCACCCCCTTTGGGTTACACGACCTTATCCTTGCTGTTGAACTTGTGCAGAAGCTCGAACTTCGAGCTGGAGTTGTGGTCAATCGGGCAGATATAGGTGACAACAAGGTGGAAGCATATTGCGCGAAAGAAGGACTCCCGGTGTTGATGCGGCTTCCCTATGACCAAGAGCTTGCGATCAACTACGCGCAAGGCGTGTCGGCCGTCGGTGTGCTTCCTGAATATCAACAGAGGTTTCTGCAGCTCTTCCAAGATATAAACGCGTTAGCGCGGTGACTGCGCGACTCACTTGCGTGCAGATTGGCGACAAAATCGGAGGCGACGTGAAGACACTGACGGTTGTGAGCGGGAAAGGTGGTACAGGAAAAACGTCTATTGTAGGGTCATTTGCGTCGCTCATAAAGAACGCGGTCTTTGCTGATTGCGATGTCGATGCGGCTGACTTGAGCCTTATTATGGATGCAGAGGTCAAGACGGTGCGTGAATTTAAAGCCTCTCAGAAAGCCTTTATAGACGTTGCTAAATGTGTTCAATGCGGTGCTTGCGAAGATGTATGCCGTTACAATGCAATACGGGAATACAAAGTAAACTCTTTTTTGTGCGAAGGGTGTCAGGTTTGTTCGCTGGTGTGTCCGGAAGGAGCGATAAGCATGGAGGATGTGCGTTCTGGCCAGCTGTTTGTCTCAGACACGCCGTATGGGCCCCTCGTTCATGCACGGCTTGAACCGGGTGAGGAGAATTCAGGCAAGCTCGTTACGCTCGTACGACAAACGGCGGAGCAGATCGCACGCGACAAAGGTCGCCAGTATATCCTCGTTGACGGCCCCCCTGGCATCGGGTGTCCGGTAATTGCATCGCTAACTGGCGTCACAGCTAGCCTTATTGTGACGGAGCCAACCCTCTCAGCAATAAGCGACCTAGAACGGGTGCTATCCGTATGCAATCACTTCAACGTGCCTGCATTTGTATGTGTTAATCGCTGCGACTTACACGAAGGAAACGTGAGGCAAATTACGGAATTTTGTGAGCGGGAAGGCGTAGAAATTTTAGGAATGATTCCGTACGATCCGAACGTCACACGAGCTCTCGTACATAATAAGCCGGTAGTTGGGTATGCAGAGTCCGCAGCGTCACAACACATCAGAACGCTTTGGGATCGACTAGCTGAAAGAGCAACGTTATAGTATCAGCACGTCTCTCGTTTGGAAGAATGCAGCGAATCGTTTTGTCAACTCATGTTTTGTGCCCCCTCGCATCCGCAACGGTGTCAACATGGAGTATCGGATCATCAAGTACAGGATAATGCATGGCACCTTCGGTTTGGCAGCAGGAGGTGACTTAGCATCACTTTTCCAAGACTTGTCAGTCGTGTTTATCATAATAGGCTTCGTGCAGATATTTCTCGGACTAATCCAAAATCTACGTTGTTATTGAGATAGGAAAATAAGTGGGGGACTCGCAGGTCAAACGACCTTCACTGAGCGCTGAACCCTCTTCTTGCAGTGCTATATCGCGTAGCGTGTCGAGCAAGATAAACCGGTGATGCGGCGGCTCCTTCGTGCGGCAACAGAGCAGCATCATCTAACCATTACGGACATTACCGAGAATTCGGAGTAGTTTAGTTGGGGTTAAATGTAAATTGACCCTGAAAAATATAAATACGCAATAAACCACGCGGCGACTAGTCCGATTGCTACGGCTAAAACCACGAGGTCTTGCGTGCCAGAGAATTTGCTGAATTTATTATGTTCCATACTCAAACGCCTTTTAAGGTCGAAAAATCTAAACATAAGAGGGCGTTAACGTAGTTCAGTGTTGTGCTCTCTCTAAACGTCGATTAAGCAGCACATCTTAATAAGCTCTCCTGCCAGCTCCATCCAAAAAACATGCTACCCTAGAACACTCGAGGTCATGATTTGGTCACCGTGCGTA
Organism: Halobacteriota archaeon; assembly: GCA_049578125.1. Classification (GTDB taxonomy): domain Archaea; phylum Halobacteriota; class Bog-38; order Methanoflorentales; family Methanoflorentaceae; genus Methanoflorens. The sequence continues at coordinate 3,983 of JBAULJ010000036.1, read as the reverse complement.
GGCTTGCGTGGTGGCAAGCGGAGTATTCTAGAGATCCCCTGAATCCGATAGCGCTTCGCGCTCACGCTCTCCTTTAACTGACCACCAAGAACGTTCCCGCAATTGACGCCGACTCATACTGGTTATCGCCTTTAAATACAACGACGATCGTGTGTTAACCTTCACTCATACCACTCACATAAAACGTCGTCGTGCTCGCGACCGTCCCCTGCGGGCAGTATGACTGCGACGGAAGCTCATACCCATCCAAGTACCACCTGAGCCACAGGCACGCACTGCAAGGCTCTACGTTCACGCTCATCGAGTATGATGATTGCCCTATCACCGTCTTACTGATCGTTGGATTCGGATCCAAAAATATGATCGCTCCGTCCAACGAATGCCACGTCAGTATCGGCTGAGTCCTGGTTACAGGAGTTGGAGTCGCGGTCGTTTCTGGTGTTACTGTTGGGGTAACGCTCGGGCTTGCTGTCGGCGTTTGTATTGATGTTGGTGATCGTGAAGCGGTCATAATTGACTGTGTTGCGGTATTCGCCGTCGTGGTAGCATTTGTCGTCGCGTTCGTAGAACTACTGTTGACCGGTAGTTGAGTGGGCGTTTCCGTGGTGGGTGTGTTGCAGCCCGCAGCACCGACCGTTCCAAGAAGCACCACCAAGATCGCCAACACCGCAAACTTGAGCATTTTTTCACCGCACGAATTCGTGCGCACGAACGGCATATTTTTGGATCCATCCGAGGCATACCGCCGTTAACTTAGAACAAATCCTAACACTTTAACCTGAACCGACCAGAGACGCTAAGCACAAAATTCAATACCTGTAGGGCGGTCAGGATCACTTCTCAAAATATGTATTGTTTCAGTTTTATACCCGTCGTATATGCCCGATCATATATTTTTGACCGGCTAACCCTCTGATCCGATCCCAAAGTGACTTCTTGGATGGCGACTCAGTCAATAATCGTCGGGTGAATGCGTCGTTGAACTGCAGATACGCACTGCCACGTTCAAACTCGAACGTCCGAGCGTTTGCTACAGCCCCCCCTAGTGTCCCATCTGTGGCGTACGAAGTGTATCGCAAACGCTCTACGGTGCGCTGCCGCGCGTCGCATAGAAGATTTGCCCTTGTGGTTGAGCAAGCGACATGCCCGCTTCTGCGCAGGTTAAGCACGAAAAAAGGGACGATGGCGGATCGCGTGCGAGCGATTCAGGATTGCGTTTATTGTCCGATCGCCTAGTCTGCCGCACCTCGCATACAAAAGTAGTCGTGCTTGAGGCCGTACTGTAAGTAGATTGGGCAGTGCGGACACTCGCACCCCTTCTTTTCAGGCGTCGTTTCGCTCTTGCCCGTAGCGCAAAAAAACCCGCCGCATAAGGTATGCTTGAAGGTCGGACACGTCTTGCAGCACCTGCACCGCATAACGTTCTCTGATGTTGTTGGAACTCTCGCGGGCATTTCTCACCAGTTTAGCGCGCATAATTCTTATCTTTTCCTGTGCGAAAGCGTTGCAGCCAACAACCGTTGTGTAACGTTGCACGCTGATCACGCCGTGGTTCAAGTGCTTGCTTTGGAGATGAAATAACGAAGCCGGACTATTTGTCGACAGGCAGCAGCGCACCTAACCCGATTCGCGGCCGCTTAGGACTGTCTTCAGCTGGTGGCCGCACCACAAGTGCCAATTCGGCGGCAATTTGTTCGCGCGTTTCTTGCTCCAATTGGAGACGGTCAAGCGCTTCATCGGTGACGGCATAAAACGCCTGCCGCAGTTCAGCCGAATCAATGTCATCGACGTCGATACGACCGAGCGGTGTTGTTTCCGTCACGCTGCCCGTGGTGTCCCGATATTCGTTAATGAAAACCGCCTGTAGATACCACTCGCCGCGAGCTGCCTTCTCTGCCGGCGGGATCGGCTTGTATTGAACGCTGATTGAGTGCCAGCCTGCCGGAGTATTTCTGTGCACTGTTTGCGTTCTCTCATTGTCCTTAAAAAAACTTTTCGCCAAGATAGAGCCGCTTCGTTGAACTAGAACGCCTTTGTTTACGGGCCGACAAAATTGAATTATTTACAGAATAGCCCGGCGGGTGAGTTTCGGCTCACGTTTCAGCCGCGCTTAGAAAGTAATGATCTTATCGCTCTCCTTTACTATTTCGTACAAATCTGCAAGCGTTGACATTGGACACGTTTCTGAGCCCTCTGACTGGCGCATCTTGAGACAGGTGCCACAGGCAAGTATGACGCTCCCACCCTCAACAAAGGCGCGCATCTGCTCCGTGACCTTGAACGTGTCGGTATCGAGGGTTTCGCTCTCTACACCTTTGCCACTGAGGAATGCTTTCACCTCGTCGCCCGCTTTCACGGCGTAGTTTCCAAATCGAAAGGCGTTCCATACGGTCTCTGGGTCATTTGAATAGACGATCAATCCTAGCTTCACGTTTTTCCCTCCTTGTTTGCAGTAATGATAGCAAACCTTCTCTGTCCGTACCCCTCTTTGACCGGATCGACGGCGGTCATCTTTTCAGGAAACGCGAAGAGGGTTTGACACGTTCTTATCGCGCTGAATCCCACCGTTTGTAGCCACGCCATCACCTGCGTTACTGAGTGAAAGTGGGCGTATCGATAGAACGCGCTCTTCTGCTTTCGCCGTTCATAGGCCTTCCCGAGGGGAGTCTCCCGGTCAATCATCCCGATTACGATGCGCCCTCCGGGTATAAGAATTCTCTTCGCTTCCTGAGGGGCCTGCACTGGGTCGTCGAGAGAACAGAGCGTGGTTACCATCACGACAAAATCGAACGATGTGTTGCGAAAGGGGAGCCCGTCAGCGCGCCTCGCAAACGGTGATGCGTTTACCAGCACGGGCAAATTTGATCCGACTACTGCTTACGGCGCAAGCAAACTCCTCGCGGAGGCTTGCTTCAGCGTCTAGGTTATCTATAGCTCATTGACTGTTGAGCCGAGCATAGTCATTTCGCGCGTGAGGGAGAAGTCAAGATCCTTAGCGACTCGACTGGCTATGTGAACTTAAGCTCGCGTAGAAAATATGATGCGCCGCTCTCACACATTTTTGAATGCAAGCAACGCAGCGAGTACGGCGCCTATAACTACAAAAGCATAAGTGAGAGCATACCCGACGGTGACCGTGGAGGCTGCCGCATTGTTCACGATAATGCCGTCTAAAGCAACGACGTTTCCGACGGCGCCTATAAGATATGAGAATCCAACAGAAGCGACTGAGACGACAGCGAGTAACGCAACGAACCTTCCGAGGGGAATACAAAAACTAAGGAAGTCCTGCGTGCTCAAGCCCTGCATATCTGCTCTCTACCTTTGTGTATCACCTTAACACGGCTTCAGCATTTGGGCAGTATGTGCTTGCCAATTGTGTCACGAGCAAGTCTCAGCGTGGACCCTTATCTTGAAATGTATAACGACCCTGGTCTTGGCTACGCTGTTATTTTTAGGTATCCAAAATGCCCTTAAAAAGATTTAATCGTGGTCTTCGCACCGTCTTCTGTTGATATTGTCCTTTTATGTGTTTTGTGAAGTACTTCAGATCGGTCTTTTCTAGATTCAAGCCCATGGAATTCATAAACCCTGCAAAGACCTCTTCAGGAACTCCCGAATACCGATAAATACTTGAATCACAGAACTCAATTTCGAGCGTAGACGTTTCCTTGTCGTATCCGATGGCTCTTACGCTTACTGAGACGACGACTTCGCGGTCCACACTCTTACTCCGATTTTAACATATTTAGCTTTTTCTGATACAAGAACTTGTTATGCCGAGAAGAACAAAGACAACTTGAACGTTCACTGAAGTCATTACGCGCCTCAGATATCACACGGAGCATTTTTTTCTGCTACCGCTGAGCTTGCGTAGGGCCTGAGCACGCTAACAAATCCCTTTCCTACCAGTTCAATCGGTCGGAACCAGCGTCGCAATCTCCTGCCGTATCTCTTTGAGGCGCGCTGAGAAGGCCTGTATG
>JBAULJ010000035.1:0-9302 GCA_049578125.1 Halobacteriota archaeon | reverse complement strand
GACGTGTACTACGCCGAGCTCGGCTTCACGGAAGCTGTGTGGAAGCTGCGGGTGCGAGACTTTGGCCCACTGGTGGTAGCGATAGACTCTTACGGCGAGAGCATCTACGAAACCATCCAGACGAGCTCTCGCGAGAGACTCCGTCAATAATCACCTTATCACAAGCGCACCACGATATCGAAGCGGTATCAGTCGTTTTTCTGGCTGCTTTTCATTCGCTCGTGTTTATACGCGTCAACGAGGGTCTCAAGCCGGTCAAGTCGTTCCTGTTGTTTCGCGTTGGCGATTTCCGTGTGACCTTTTTCGATCATGATCTCCAGCACATTCTTATCGATCGTTATTAGGTTGCCGGACAGCTCCATCGGGAGCTCTCGCACTGAGAATATTGGAACGTTAGCGTTGAACAACGTTTTTCGGGCCACATCAGACATCTCATTTTTCACGACGACAGCGCGTGTTCCTTTGCTGACCAACAGTTCTGCAGCGGCGACACCCCCGCCGCTTGCGTCTTCCAACAAGACGATGCTTTCAGCAAGCCCGAACTGCTCATCCGTAGCCTGAATCGCTTCTCGGTTGAAAGATTTAACGGTTTTAACGGCCTTAAGCGCCTTGGTATGCTCAGCTGCCCCGATTTGCTTGAGCTTCCGCGCGCGTTTTTGCAAGCCCTTATTGACCCTCTTGCTGTGCGCAAGTTCTGCTGAAAGGCGGTCGATTTCCTTCTGCCTGAACGTAATTTCCCTGTGTAGCTTGACGTTCTTCGCATTTTCAGACCGGACGACATTAATCTTATTCTGCAGTTTGAGAACTTTCTCGTGGCTTGACTGCAGAGATCGCTTCAGATCCACGACGTAGCTCAAAAGCCGATTGATTTGCTCATCTTGCCGTTTTACGAGCGCCTTAAGATAGAAGATATCGGGACCAAGCAGATCTTTCTCTGGGGCAGAAACCTCTCCTTGCACGCGATTATCGATCGTCGCTAGAGGCTTTTTGAGCAGATTGATGGCAGAGTCGACCGTATGTCCCCGCAAAACGAGCATCTGAAGTTCGTCGAGTCCGACCTCGGGAGGCGCTTTCCTCTCCACGTTTTCGAGCTTATTTTTGACGCTTCTGGCCGCGTCGAGAGCCGCAGCGAGCGCATCACGTTCGTGTTCGTTTGCATAGGCATAGCGCTTCGTATCGCGCAGCTTCTGTTCGACTGACAGTGATGAAACGGGCGTGTAAAGAATGGCGTTGAATGCGCGCTTTATTCGTTCAACCGTTCCAGGGGTTGGATTTTTGTCCGTAGCGATGATGATAGGGTGCCCCGACTCGATGAGCAACCCGACTAGTTCAGAAAAACCCCAGGATCGTGAGCTCGCAATGCTAATGACCTGGCCTTTCAAATCCAAAACGGCAAACGCAGTGGTTGTTCCGGGATCTATGCCGACGATCGTGTACGTCCTCTTTGTCGGGACCCGAGATCCACTGTTCTGCCGAGTGTTCGAAATTGCGCCGCACCTCCAGCGCGTCTCAAATCAGATCTTGGCTAACCTTTAAGATGCTTTGCAGCGCCCTCGTCGCGTTGTTTTACGTATGCCACAAGATCTTCTGTTCGTTTTGTTACTTGATATTTTCTGGCAAAATAGGATAACACGTTGCCAACGTCTCTATGGAGCAGCTCATCTGCGTTGGGATGCGATGCGGGTACCCATTGCGGCCAATCAATCAGCGCAACTTCTCCGTCGGCGCATACGATTACGTTGTACTCACTCAAGTCGGCGTGCACGACGCCGCGGTCATACGCAGATTTGATCTGCAGCATGATATTGTCAAGGACGGTGACTGGATTCCCAAGCGCTGTGCTGCCCATTTCGCGTCCATTAAGGAGGCCCATCACGATAACGTGTCGATTGTGTGCAATCGGCTTTGGGACAACAACGCTCTCGTAGAGGCTGGTTAAAGCCTCATATTCTCTTTCAGCCGCGAGCCTTGAAGCAAGCATCCACGAGCATCGGTCGGCCTGGCCAAAGTAGCCCCGCGATCGCTTCACATGTCGAAACGTTGTGCCCTCTCGATGGAATTTCACAATCACGATCTCACCGTTTTCGCGCTCTGCGTCATAAATATCTGACTCCTTCCCGACACCCACTTTCGATCCGAGGGATTCTATCACGTTACGCCGAACGAGCGCATCAATCCCGAGGGCATCATACCCTGTAAAGGTAAGTTTGTAGCCGACATAGTGGGCCGTTTTCCGCTGAACGAGCTTATGTTTGGAAAGCCGTCCGATTCGGTAAGCCACCTCCTCTAGTGGCAGTCGGGCATAGTTGGGCAGATTGTCAACGGGAACCCAGTCAAAAAAACGCATGGCGGTCTCGACCCCGTGCAACACCCGGAAATCGTACCGCTCCAGATCCCTAAATTCGCGTGCGATATCCTGCAGCATCTTCACAATTCGCTATTCTACCTCGAGATTTTTGCATCACGCACGAGAGAACACTTTATTAGTATTTATCAGGAGACTAAGTACGAGATGAAGTGCGATAAATGTAGCGCGCCTGCCGTTCTATTTCAGAGGTATTCGGGGCTTCACCTGTGCAAGACACACTTCTTCGCCGACGTCGAAAAGAAGATCAAAAGAGAGGTGCGAAAGGAGAAAATCGAAGGGACGCTCGCAATTGCATTCAGCGGCGGCAAGGACAGCGCCGTCGCGTTGAGCGTCCTGAACGACCTTTTTTCCCATCGTGGCGTTGATATAGTAGCAATTAGCGTCGATGAGGGCATTACAGGATATCGCGAGGACGCACTCGAATCGGCTGCAATGCTTGTTGCAGAGCTCGGCGTCAGATGGAAGGTGGCGTCGTTTGAGCAGTATTTTGGTGTCAGAATCGATCGAGTGAACGAGCGACCGTGCACAGTTTGCGGCATCCTCCGGCGATCACTTCTCAACCGCCTAGCAAAGGCGGTCGGCGCCTCGATGCTTGCCACAGGGCACAATCTCGATGACGAAGCACAGACCGTACAAATGAACTACCTACGCGGAGATATCGACCGGCTGCTCAGGCTTGATCATCCAGCTAAAGAAGGACTCGTGCGGCGGGTGAAACCGCTCAAATACGTCCCTGAAAAAGAAGTGGCGCTCTACGCTATTCTTAAGGGCATTCCAATCAATCTCGACGAGTGCAGGTTTTCCGCTGGAGTTTTTAGAGCCGAGGTGCGCGACGTGCTTAACGAGCTGGAGCTTAAACACCCGGGAACCAAGTACGCGCTCGTCAGAGGTCTTGAAAGGATTTTGCAGTTGACGAATCGGCTACCGTTTGAGCTCGGTCAATGTACACGATGCAGCGAACCCGCGGTGGGGACCCTCTGCCAGAGCTGCGACGTCCTCGACAAGTTGCGGTCGATAAGTCAAGAAACGGCCACGTGAGCCTCGGATCTGCACCTTGCATTGCCAGTGCTCGAACTACTTCCGCTTACAAAATGTTGTCAATTTCGCCGTATTCGAGATCACGACTATAGTCTCTGATGCTCGTTCCCTTTTTAACGCTGCCCGCACCGTGTTTCGCGTTTTGAAACTTGAAAAGCTCGCCGTGGGTCGGCCCTAAGACTTGGGCAGATTGAACGCCCGTCACGATGGACATGACTCGCACGCGCCCCTCGTAGCCTTCCTGAACACGCGCCCCCCAGATGACGTTTGCGTTGGGATCCAACTGTGAGGTGAGTGCCTTAGAGATCTCTTCGGCCTCCTTTAGCGTTAAGTCAGGTCCGCCCGTAATATGGATCAACGCTCCTTTTGCACCGCGGAAGTCCACTTCGAGCAATGGATGGTTGAATGCCTCACGGACTACGTCTCGTGCCTTGTCTTGGCTTCCCGACTCGCCGACCAGCATGGCTGCGACGCCACCGCTGTTCATTATGGTTCTGACGTCTGCGTAGTCAAGGTTTATCAGAGATGGTTGTGTGATCGTTTCAGAGATCCCCTTTACGGTCTCTGCTATGATCTGATCCATCACCGAAAATGCGTGGTCGATCGGCAAGTTTGGCACGTAATCGAGAAGACGGTTATTATCAAGAACAATCACCGTATCGGCATCTCTCCGTAAGTCTTCAAGCCCTTCTTCGGCCTTGATCAACCGCGCGCGTTCCACGTTGAAGGGGGTTGACACCATCGCTACCACGATAGCGCCGTGAGCCTTTGCGATCTGTGCGACAATCGGGGCAGCGCCGGTACCTGTTCCGCCCCCCATCCCGGCTGTGACGAACACAAGATCGGTGTCTTTCAGGAGCGTTTCCAGCGTTCTCCGACCTAACTCGGTCGCACATCGGCCGACCTCCGGGTCGCCGCCCGCGCCTAACCCCTTGGTAATTGATTTGCCCACTAAGACCTTGATGTCCGACTCGATCATGTCTAGATGCTGTTTATCAGTGTTGAGCGCGATCGTTTCTGCTCCCTCGACTCCCATATTGTAGAGTCGGTTGACCGTGTTGTTGCCAGCTCCTCCGCAGCCTACAATGAGTATTCGAGGGGCTCCAAATTCCTCTTCATCGTCACCTTGAAGCATCTGGGGTCGCTGCTTTTCCATCTCACATCGCCGCAAAGCCTCTTCGACAATACTTTGCATATGTACCGTCACCTCTACTAAATCAAAACCGCACTTCGTTCCTTTCTGCTGAGGAGCTTCTCGTACTGGGTATCAACCAAGTCCCGAACAGCTGCTCGTATTGCTTCGCTCTTCGAGGGAAATTCTCCTGCTATTACCAGTTTGTCGATTAGTTCAAGCTGCTGTTTCGGCAATCTCAGGGTGATTCGCTCCATAGCAATTATCTGGGAGCTCTTGTGGCGTCAGCCGGAAAGCTGACTTCTGTCTGCTTGTGAGACCACAAAAAGCTGCCATTTGTCAGACGCATGTCAGTTATATGTCTGACTTCGATTCACCTTCCTACGTTATTAAACTTGCGTTATGACTTTTTTATAAAAACGAAAGATTAAAATTCCGCCACTTTAAACCGTGCACCGCAAAGTTCACCAACTTCAAGCTACCTAAAATTAGAAGCGTACAGCACTTTTACGGTCCTTAGCTGAACACAGTAAAGAATAAGTAATAACGGCAGCAATACTGTCGTTACCCGCCTTAACTCAGTCTGGCAGAGTGGTCGGCTGTAGACCGACATGTCCCCCGTTCAAATCGGGGAGGCGGGACTCATACGCAGTGACGCTCCAGTAGCTCAGCCTGGGAGAGCGCCAGACTGAAGATCTGGTTGTCCCCGGTTCAAATCCGGGCTGGGGCATTTCTACTAACTAACAGCGCCCGGAAGCGCCCTCACTTTTTCTGTTGTTCCGGCAACAGCGGCACTAACCAGTCGACGAACATCTTTTCACTCCAGCTTTGGATAAAAACAGCTCCCTGGCCGTTAAACTCCGTGACCAACACCTCGCCACCAAGAACCGTTGATTTGACGCCTCCGAAAGTCCCGATTTTCCAATCGAGGCCTTCAGTAAAACCAACAATGTGCCCGGTATCGACACGAAACCGTCCGTCGATTCGTCGTTCTTGAATGGCCCCAAAGCTCGACAAGAACACGTACCCCGGCTGGGAGACTTTGACGAAAAAGAGCCCCGTCTCGGACAAGAACCCTTTGACGCCTCCCCACTTCGTATCCAGGTCCAAACTCTCTGAGCCGGCCAAAAAGCTGTCACCTTGAACCACCAGCGTTTCATCCTGTATCTCTCTGTATGCGATGTCTCCCACGTAGGGAGGAGCGAGACCGACGATCGCGTTGCCTTGCGCCTCAAAGGTGTTAAGGAAAATGTCTTCACCACCGAGCACGGTCCTTTTAAGCCCTCGGAGGACTCCGCCCTTAATTCCGGTGCTCACTTTGAAGTTCGTGCTCATATAGGCCATGGACCGCCTTTCAGCTTGAATGCTCTCGCCATCTGAGAGCCTGACTTCTGCGAGGCTGTACGTCGGCTTATAGTAAATTTCATATTGCATAGCATCCCCTAAACGAATTCGCCGGTTATACTTTGCGATCGACAGTTGGTGCGATAACTCGAAAAAGCGGATTAGCACGGGAACGCGTAGAGGCGCGCCAGCCGGTGCATATTTTATAAAGTATGCAAAGGTTCTAAAGAGCGTGGTTCTTTGGCGCGGATAGAGCACCTTAAGATAATACGGCTGAAAATTGCTGAACTCAGTGAGCAGACGAGGCAGAAGCGCTCAGTAACGCATTTTCAAATAAGCAAGGAGTCGCGAGCGTAGAAATAAATAGCAGCAACGCGACCGTCGTCATCGCCTACGATGATACGCTCACATCGATTTTCGACATTGAGGCCATCGTATACAGGTTGAAGTTCAAACTCGAAGGTATCAGTTACCTCAGCTAGTTGTGATCCCGCGGCAACGAAGAGCTCTCCTTCGCCAAACCACCGCGAAATCCCCTGCCGTCGCGTTAATAACTTTTATATAGCTACGCTCGCATGATCGCATGCTCGATTTTTGCGCTGGTAGTGTAGTGGTTATCACTGAGGCTTGCCAAGCCTCAAACCCGGGTTCGAATCCCGGCTGGCGCATCTAAACGTGCCGAGGTAGCCAAGTGGACTACGGCGCCAGCCTGGAGGTCACGGAATCAGACAGCTGGTGAGGCTTTCGCCTCGCAGGGGTTCAAATCCCTTCCTCGGCGTTTGTCTCATCCACCCTCCTTCTCAGCAATAACGTAAAGCTCGTCTTTTTGACCGGCCATTACTCTTAGCGTTTTGAATCCGCGCCCCTCAAATCGTTCCTTAAAATCCTCGACGGCTCTTTCTTTGGCTTTGCCTTTCAGAACCTGCAAAACGCGCCCCCCGATCTTGAGTACCGCAGAAGACTTTACGAGAAGCTCGAGTGAGTCGTTCGGTGCTGCGGTAACGTCATTTAAAATGACGTCAAAGTCCACCCCAAGACTCATAAAATCGAAAGAAAACGCGTCAGTGTAAGTTATATGCACCTTGTCGGGATAGCAGCCTATGACAGCGTCAAGGAACCGCTTGAAGGACGAACTGAACTCGACTGCATAAACCCTTTCGGCAAGCTCCGCCGCGTACCACAAGAAACCGCCTGCGCTAGCGCCGATATCTAGCACTACGTCGCCGGTTTTTATAAGCTCAAAGGCCCCTTGGATCTCCTTCAATTTCCAATAACCAGCTGGCTTGTCGACAGCGGCGGCGACAGTTACGATTTGGAGGCGCGTCACATCAAACGAAGGCTTTAAAATGGGTCTACCATCAACTGTGACAAACCCGCTCTTGATCGCCCTTTGTGCTCGAGAGCGAGATCCGATAAGTTTTTCCCGAACGAGATACGTATCCAGCCGCATGGTGTGCGCAAACTTCTTTTATGTGTCATGCATGAGTGTACAACCTAAAAACCTTTAGAAAATCGCCTGACATGTGGATTGAAGTACTCGCACGGTTTGCCAAATTTCCCGCTCAAGAGCGCGTCGCAAAGGTTTTGCTTGAGCACGGGTTCCAAGTAAACAGCGCTGGAGCGGTTGTCTCAGGCTCCATTCGAATCCCTGACACAGAGATTGCACGCGAGGCTAAAGTCGATCGACGGGCGATCGACGAGACGACTGCCACAATTTTGGGCGACGAAATGCTCAAGGACTTTTTTTCGAACATAAAGACGTTCGTTTTTCTCCGCGACGTCGCACCAGTTTTGGGACTTGGCGTCATAGTCATTACGCCGCGAGACGCTTCACAAATCGGCATTATAGAAGAGGTGGCACAAACTGTGGCAGCATGCGGCGTACGCGTCAGGCAAGCTGTGACTGACGATTCTTACTTTGTGGATGACCCGAAGCTGACGATTATCTGCGATACGCGCATTCCGGGTGCGCTTGTTGATAAGCTGTTACAACTTCCAAGTGTGAAGGGCGTCTCGATTTTTTGAACGAGTGCCCAGCCGTGCGAGTCTCGTCACAAAGAATATGCTACCGCGCACTGAGGGCGCCCCTAACGCATCCGAGCTCCGAGTCCAAGAAGGGGCCTATTCTCGGGACAATGCCTGGCGCGTCAGTTCCCTGTTTACACACGATGGAGTGCTCCAAGATGCCAAGCCTCTCAATCGCATAAACGTCTCGACCGTGACCGGTCCGCTTGAGCACTGAGTGAATCTGTGCGCGAGTCGCATTATTAACGTTGATCCGGTCAGTCCCTTTTTTCCAGCGCCAGAGGGTGTCGATTTGGTTTTTCGTGAACTCTGCATCATTTTCTTCGACGAGTCTCACCTCAAGCGGTAAACACTGAATTAGGCCAAATCTCGAGGCGACTTGCGGAGCAGTACCCCGCCCCAAAGGTGTGAGCCGGCTATGGGGCACCAAGACAAGTTTGCAGCCGGCGTCGAGGGCAACACCCTCATCATTGACCTCCGTCAGCCAAGCGCGGACAATATCGCCTCGTTGAACGTCGTGCAACTTACCGTATTTCTCCGATAGCAGGCCAGCTGCAAACTCCTCATCAGGTCCAGATACCGTCACCGAGATCCATTTCGTGAGCTTGAGCGAATGAGCGACGCGTAGGCCACTAAGGTCATTATGCAGTATCGCCTCAAAGGATCGGCTCACCTTGTTTGCTTGTCCGCAAACGAGCTGCATAAGGTGAAGCGTTCTCATTGACAGTTGCTGTCCAGACGTCGGCTCGAAGACCGATTGTCGCTGCCAAAAACTTCGTCGTGAAGGCTTCTTACTCGACGTGCCGCTGGATTTCCGTCGAGCTTAGTACGGAAGTCCGCTTCTGCCTTCTCAACACTGATTCTCCGCGTACCTTCAATGAGATTATCCACCGCTGCTACAATCTTCTGCTCGACGGTCTCCGGCATGTAATCTCCTGGAGGGAAACACAACTTTGTTGCTTCTTCCGCCGTTATCCCGGCTCCAACGTGTTTCTCAGCGATTTGGACGACGCGTTCGTCTACTCCGTAGCTGCGCAGAAGCTTTCCACCAGCGACGCCGTGTTTGATGCTGTTCGTTTTGCACCTTCCGATATCATGCAAAAGTCCGCCTATTCGGACAAGCGTTACGTCAGCATCTCCTCTCAATTTGGCAACTTCCACCGCGTATTGAGAAACAGCTTTGACGTGCCTTATGAGTCTGTCGCTGCAGCCACTGTCCTTGAGAAGCTGTAACGCTCCTTGGTAGGAGAGGAGGTTATTCGAAGGCAATTCTAAGTTCTTCCAGTTTTTGTCTCATTGCTTCGACTAAAATCGAACTGTCCTGATAATCAAGCCCAGCCTGGCATACGGGACAGACGAAATCATAGTCGCTTGCGTTTTCAAATAGAAAACGAC
>JBAULJ010000034.1:0-7977 GCA_049578125.1 Halobacteriota archaeon | reverse complement strand
GGTCGAATGAGTACTGCTCTGCCCTCGTGTTCAGCGGCGAGGAGCATGCCGTGCGATTCCACACCCATTAACTGCGCAGGTCGGACATTCGCGAGAACTAGGACGTCAGTGCCAATGAGCTCCTCTGGGGGGTAGTCTCTGGCAATTCCTGCGACAATCTGCCGGGTCTCATCGCCCAATTGCAGCGTGATTCGCAGGAGCTTGTCGGATTTCTTGACCGCTTCAGCTTCTACGATGCGAGCGATCCGCAAATCAAGCTTCTTAAAATCTGCGAGCTCGATCGTTGCTTCTGCGGTACGAGCCTCAGCGGGAGCTTTCTGAGCCACCCCCGCCATTCTCCTGCTGAGTGTTATCTCTAGTTCCACGATCTTTTTCTCATCGATCTTGGTGAAGGGCAGCGCCGGCTGGCTAAGCCGTAACGGTTCAACCTCGACTGTGGCATCAGAGAAATGCGTCGAAGTCAGACCAAGCTGTGCCTGCACTCTTGTCATTGTCGACGGCATGACTGGTTCCAAAAGCACCGCTAAGGCCTTTACGAGCTGAATGCAGTTCTTGACTTCTCGCGCACACGCAGCCTTATCAGATTTTACGAGGTTCCAGAGCTCTTTAGACTGGAAATAGGCATTGCCGAAGTCTGATAACGACATCGCCGCATCAACGAGCTTCTTAAACTCATATTCCTTTAACGCACTCACCATCTTCTCGCGTGTCGCCGCTATTCGCTCGATTATCGCGCCGTCAACAGGGGCTTCTGGAACGTGACCGAAGTTCTTGAACGCAAAGAGCAGGGTTCGATAAATGAAGTTGCCGAGCGATCCTACGAGTTCACGGTTCACTTTCTCCCCAAATACCTTCCACGAAAAATTCAGTTCCTTCGTGTGTGAGGTGTAGCCCGCGAGATAATAGCGAAGCAGATCAGGATGGAACCCGTGGTCGAGATAATCGTCATCGACCCAGACGACGTGCCCGCGGCTTTTAGAAAAAGTCTCGCCGTCGACTTTGACCATTCCCGAGGCGACGACGGCTGCGGGCGTCGTGTAGTCTGCCCCTTTTAGCAGCGCCGGCCAGAAGACGGCGTGGTGGTAGATGATGTCCCCCCCGATGAAGTGAATGATATTCGATTCCTTCTTCCAGTAGTCTTCCCAGGTGCTCGTTGCCTCCTCGGTAAACGAAACGTACCCGATAGGGGCGTCAACCCACACGTAGACGACGAGATCAGTTCCCGGAAATGGCACCCCCCACGAAAGGTTCCGCGTAATGCACCAGTCCTTGAGCTCATTTGTAACCCATTCTCGCGCATAGTTGCGGGCATTGGCTGTGCCTCCGAGCGTCTCAAGATACGTCGACAAGAAGTCCTTAAACGCAGACAGTTTGAAGAAGAAATGCTTCTCTTCCCGATATTCAGCGCTGGCTCCGCACGTTTTGCACTTCGGATCGACGACTTCTCCCGGTTCGAGATGGCGTCCACACCCTTGATCGCACTCGTCTCCGCGCGCCGTCATGCCGCAAAAAAGGCACACCCCTTCTACGTAGCGATCGGGGAGGAAGCGATCGCATTCTGGACAGTAAGCCAGTCTAATGACCAGCGGATAGATATAGCCGTTCTCTTGAAGCGCTTTTACGATTTCCTGCGTTCTGAAGTGATTTGTAGGAGCATCGGTATTTCCATAATGGCTGAAGTCAACTGACAAGGCCTTGAAGGTGTCCTCCCAGTAGCGGTGATAGTACGCGGCAAACTTCTCAGGCGTGGTCCCCTGCTGTTCAGCGTTAATGACGATCGGCGTTCCATGAGTATCAGAACCACAGACGAAGAGCGGGTTCTGCCGGAGCTTCTTAAGGCACCGGACGTAGATGTCTGCTGGGATGTACGTCCTCAGGTGACCGATATGGCACGGGCCATTCGCATACGGCAAGCCGCACGTAACAAGAAGCGGCCTATTCGTTACTGATGTCATTTTGGAGTCCTTGTGGCGTGATATCACGTTACGTCGTTAGCATCTACGGCAATCAAACCAGCGTACGATTGACGGTGAGCCTTGCAAACCGAGAGCCACTGCGGGGCATCAGCCCGGATCCTCTGTTCGGGCTGCGCCACTGCGAGTCTGCAAAGGCTAGCTGCTAGTGCATTGTGACAATGGCCCCCTATTTTAACTCTTCGAGATCGACGCGCTCACGATCTTTGTCACGACCTCACTCAGGGAGTATTTCGCTGCACCCGTTGCAATGCACGTTACAAAAAGGCCTATGCGTGACCGGCGTTCGGCCGCCTCAAAACCAGCTTGCGTGAAAAGGTTTAAGCCTTAGCGACCGGCAATCAGTGTGCAAAGGATATTGCTTGTTTATCAAGGCACAGAAAGGAGGCTATTTATGAGCGAAGAAGAGTCCTGTAAAGCTTGTGGTGCTCAGCTACCCCTAAATGCACAGTTCTGCATTCAATGTGGAACCGGAGTACGTGAGGCCGGTACCAGAGCTGGCTTAAGTGGGGGGGAATCGGTGCCACCGTCCCCGATTGCGATAGATGGGGTGTTGGTAGTCAGTTCAAACTGGGTCCCAGGATACAACATCTTGGAGACACGAGGATTCATCTACGGCCTTACGGTAAGAAGCAGAGGGCTTGGAAGGAATATTACAGCTGGACTGCGTTCTATCGCAGGAGGAGAAATCCGCGAGTACGTCGAGATGATGCAACATGCGAGAGACGAGGCGCTGTATCGGCTAGTGGAGCACGCCAAATCAGTCGGGGCAAACGGCATTATCAGCGCCTATTTTGACTCGTCAGAGATCTCTGACTACATGCAGGAGATCTTGGCATACGGAACAGCTGTGGTGATAGGCAAGAAGTAAGGCGGGCACTACCTTGAATTAAGCTTCGGAAGGCGCAAGCACGCAATGTGCGCGCTTGGCAAGGCCTAGGTTGTTTCGAACGCAACGACTTTCGCGAGCAGCAGGCGAACCGGGCTTATAGCCAGCTGCAGGTAAGACGTAAGCCTAGCGACAACCTGCTGCAGTGATACGTAGAAAGAAGCGAAACAAGGCAGTGAGTAGTCCGGAGATCATTCACCGAGAAGATCGGGTCGGACCTTGCTTAAATAATCAACAACAAAGCCCGTCACAACGGCCTCGGCGACTGCTACAATCAGGTTAAGTATCACAATTTGAATCAAGTAGGGGAGCAACGCGACGCCGTGTAGTTCACTTCCTTGGATGCCTGAAACGACTAAAACGGCAAGAAAAACGACGTTGCCGACGAGCAGTCCTGAGATCGCAGCTACGGCACCTCTCGTGAACATCTCAAGTCGGCCTCTTGTCATTCTGAAGATATAGAAAGCTACCGCGATCTCACTCATGTTCACGATTGTGTTAGCCCCTACGAGCCCCCACCCCCCATGACCTACGGCGGCGCTTAAGAGGTTCACAATGAAGATAATTAGCGATCCGATACCCGGCCCTGCTAAGATCCCTATCAGCGGAGTGAGGTTCATGTGAACGCCGCCTGCAAATGGGATATTGATTTGGAAGACTGCAAAAGAGACCGCTGCAAGCATCCCAGCGATTGCTAGCCGCTGAATTGCAATCGTGCGCCTTCTCGTTGCGACGAGGGCAACGACAAGCAAAGCGATAGCTAGCAACCACCAAAAGAAGACCCATTGGATAGGAAGAACGCCGTCGGGAAGATGAATGTGTGCCATTGCAACGCTCGGCCAAATCTAGCGAACTACTAGCTCAATTTGTTACAAGTAGCTTTCTGTATTACGGTGGTCGATGTTTGGTGTGCGACGAAACCCCAGAAGTCCTTTGATCACAGCCCGGGTGAGTCTTTATCAAACGCCAAAGCACCGTGCTTTTCTAAATCCATCGGTTCCATATTCAGCGTTCCAAATCGATGATATGGCCGTTCGTAAATTATGACCGGATTGGCAAGTGCCCTTTCCCCCTTCCCAAAAAGCGATATTCGTGCGTAAATACGGGTTGCCTCATCCAAAGGATGCTCGCCTTCCGCCTCGTCAAAAAGCCGATCTATGTGCCCTCGAGATCGAGGGTAGTGCCTTTTGTACCACTCTCGTGCAAGATCAAGCTGATCGACTTTTTTTCCGGATGTTGTACCCCTCACCATTATGTATTTTGATTGGAGCGTTAACGTGTAATCGGCGGCAGGTAATCCCCCCAAGTTGTTATGAAAAAGCGCTGTGTTTGCTTCATCTTTTTCGAATTGCGCTTCGCCCGCTGTCACACTTCTCGAAAAGGTCGCTATTATGCCCACTGCGAGATCTTGCATCTGGCGTTTCAAGCATTCGAGCAGTGAGTTTTCGTCGAAAGGGACTCTTTTTCGAACAGAATCCACGGGTTTCTCGCTATCGGACGACGGAACCGGCAACTGATCAAGAATTAGCAATGTCGGTCGATCATTATCCGCGCCAACTCGATCTTGCGCGGTGCGCACGGCGCTTCTCACGTCTGCGACGGCCATTTCCGGATCTGCCTCGATGACCACCAGATGGTGGGCTATTCGCCTGCTCAATCGTTCTCCTGCTTCAACTACCCGCTCCAATATCGTTGCATCCGCCTCCGAGTTAAAGCCATTTTCACGATACCGCGAGAGCTCCTTCGTATCAACGCCGCAGTGTCGTGCTAGCGCGCGCTCTGTGAAGTCGTCCTTGCTTATTCCGCGACTTACGAATAATGTGGGGAACCGACGTTGTGCGGCAAAGTCAGCACACCAAGCACTGAAGTCCGTGGTCTCCGCGGCGGACGATGCATTGACTACGTATAACCTGCCTGGCTTCCAACCGCCACCCAAAGAAGCGTTTAGCCACTCTGAGCGGGTGGGTATGACGCCGCACCTCTTAGAGAAAAGGTTCGTCATGAAGTCATCGAGGTCTTGCTCAAAGAGGTGATTTTTGTCGCATGCCGTGATCGACAAGGTACTTGATTGCTGCCCGAGAGTTCTCAAGACGATGTCAAGTGGAAGCGCGCTCGATGCCAAGGCGATCTCTGCTTGACGAACGAGATCTTGAGCTCGCAGCCGTGCTCCGCGTGCCTCAATGACGTTCAAATACTCGATGAATCGGTCGTGCCGGCACGATGGGCGGCTTTTAAGCCGCTGCACGTATCGTTCTATCTCATCCAGGTGCGGTCGCATTTCAGGGCTTCGAGAGAGGCTGGCCAAAATCGCGCTGCATCGAATCGGTCGGTCGTGATAGGCAAGGTACCGACATACGTGCCAGAGCACGCGATTGAGAGGCAAACAATTGCCATCTCCGCATCCATACTCATCGACAAACCCCTCAGAACGGAGCCCCCGCCTTAGCCCTTCGCTGATACTCTCCGGATTGTTGAACAAATATGTGAGGACTCCCTTCTCCATCTGGGCCTCGACCTCGCCACTTTGGTGACTCGATTCGCCACACGGCTCCGGATGATAGTACTCACAGCTCCAGCCAGTGCAGGCCCCATGCTCTCGGAGTTTCTTGCTGGACCAAATGTCCTCACAGCTCCAATGGTTCGCTTTAGGGTTATCTCGAGCATTTGAAAGGCATTCCGCAAACTTATGGACGTCGCTTGCCCCCCGCACGCCACCTAAGGAGACGGCGTGCTTTATCATTGTCTGTGCCATTTTTGTTCCTTGCACGTCGTTCAGCCCTTTCGTCACCACATATCGTACGAGGAGTGCGTGCGCCTTATCACACCCCATATCAGAAGGCACACCGTGACGCAAAAGGTAACGGACACACGGCGGATGACGAATTCTTTTGCGAAAAGACTGCTGACGCGGAAGTCCCATTTCTTCACTGGACACGTTTCTCACATCCTCGATCGCTAACCCACCCCTCGAGCACGTATGACGCCAACTGCGACTATACACGAATCGTCTCGTACGACGTAGAGCTACGACGGGTTCTTGCTCTTTTTAGTGGGTCGTATAGCTTACCTAAGCGATCAGCGAAAGTGTCCAGCTACTAGACAAAAGAGCCGCGTATGTCCGCAGGTTGACCCCGGATGCAAACCGGTGAACGTTCTTCTGGCGACTCAAAGTCATTTCGGCACCTAGCAACCGCGCAAAACCTGCGGCGTCTCTCCGCCCCTCCACCCCAGATGCTCCTTTTGGGAAACGCGTGCGCTAGACGACTTTCCTGAGCTGCGTCCGAATGCGAACCCGCGTTTAAACAGCGAACAATGAAATTATTTAAATAGGCCCAAACACCTAAAACTATGTGGTTTAATGAGAGAGCCCTACGACAGCTCAGCCCAATACGGGATACGTGAACAAGACGAATCGGTGCTCGGTCTTTCAGATCTTGCGAGCTTGCCCGCTTTTATCTACCTTCTATTCTTTCTTTTTGTACTGGTCGTGTACAGCGCCAATCCTCTCGAGCCCCAAGTATTTGGATTCTACAAGCTCTCCGTCTTCTTTCAAGTCGTGTCGTTCTTCAGCATCTTTTTTGTTCCGACGTTACTGATTTATTTCGCTCTCGATCTTACCAAGAGCGTCGCGCACACGTGTATCGTACTGCTATATCCACTGCTCGCACTCGGCGGAGTAACCATTCTCAACGTAGCAGATTTGCCGCTTCTAGCAGCGCTGAGCGGATTTGTCCTCTTTGCCTTCTATTTTCTCCTAGGGTTGAGCCATTCGGCGACCGAACGACGGCGACGCACCCCGCGTGCCCGGCACGTTGTCCGTCCGAGTCCCGTTACGCAAGCGCCCCTCCGGATGCCGCCACAACGACGGCCGCAGGACGAGCGTGCTGCTATTCAGAAACAGCGCGCGTCACAATACGCGCCACCGAGCCGTCCTCAAGAATTCAGACGAGACAGCCGGCCTCAATACGGAGCTTCTGATGGATTTCTGTCTAGGCTCGATCGATTTCTCGATCGATACGACTATGTCGAGGGCGAGGCAGTGAGAAAGGGTTTGAGGCGCGATGTGACACACCCAAGAGATCGGCGGCGAGGTAGACGATAAGCCCTAGCAGGGACTCTCGTTTCTTAGCTTACGACGCAATTGCGGCCATGATGATGCGATGGATAACCTCCGCCAGTGGGAGCATCATCCCGGGACGAGGGACGCCGATGGGCGTCTTTTGCCACACCCAGCACGCGATAACCAGCCAATATGAAGAGACGAACGTGGCAAATCCTACGAGAATCGCCAGCTCTTTCACTCGTTTCCTATGGCCGACGAAGTACGGCACGAAGAGGGCCATCAGGACTGCAGTGACGACTCCGAGCGTCCCAATAAACGGGAAACTCAACGCGCTTATCAGGCCGCTGATCGCTGGCGCGAACAGCGCGGCATACCCGAGCACTGCGCCAACGAAGACAATCCAGGCAGCGGCGAACGCGCGTTCGATACGTGCCTCGTGCACGAGAACTTCACGGATGCTCGCGAGCGTAAAGAAGAGGAGGGGGATATAGAGGGGCAAAAAGAAGCGCATATCAAGGCCAAATCCTTGCTCTTGGAACGGTGCGTAGATTATGAGGTGCGCGATGATATAGACGAAAAATGTGACCGCAATCGCGCGTTTCTTATCTATCTTTAGGCGCACCACATTCCTCTTGTATATTGCGAGCTTTTGCCCGACGTACGGGACTGCAGCAAAGAGGGAAATTATCAAAAGGGGACATATCTGAAATAAGGCGAGCGTCACCGGCATGTTGACGTAGAACAGCACGTGATAGAGGTGCTCTGGCCAGTTTGGACTAGTTTGCAAATTCCACGTGCTGAAAAAGAGCGTTGGGAGCCGTTGGATCGTGGCGACGAGTGCTGAGCCGGTATTCGCTGTGGCGCTGGACGTCTGTTGAGCGATTTCGAGGTGCGCACTTAGATAGACGGGCGACAAGAAGGGGTTGCCAAACAGCAGGTAGTTGTTGATGAAGTACGGGACCATTGCGAGCGGGACCGTCACCGCAGCCGTAATCAATGCTTTAATCCGCCCCTCTGACGTCAGCAAATCCGTTAAAATGATAGCTATGAGG
>JBAULJ010000033.1:0-13233 GCA_049578125.1 Halobacteriota archaeon | reverse complement strand
GCTCTTTTCCGCGCGGGCTGAACCGCCTAAAAAAAGCGCCATCTAGGTGGAAAAATGACCGATAGGGTGGATGACTACATCAAGAAGCAACCATCACCGCAAAAAGAGATCTGCGAGCGACTGCGAGAGATTATTCTCAGGGCCTATCCCAACATTCGAGAGGAGCTGAATGGAGCGTCCCGGCGTACGACGGCGGCACCTACAACATCGTCGCGCTCAAAGATCACGTGAATCTCGGGTTTTCCGTGTCTTTCAGCAGAGGAGTTGAAGCTGTTTGTGGGTTCGGGAAAGACGATGAAACACCTCGAGATTCGCACCTTGAACGATGTCGACGAGGTGTGCATCGCACACTTGTTGTAGCTGGTGTGAAAAGCGAGCCGGTAGCAATCGCCGAGGTGCGAAGACAGGCGGCAAAGGCCCTCTAGTAGGATTTTGTTGAGCTCGTGGGATTTCTACCTCTTGCGTTGGAAGGCGCGGTTACTGAAATAGATACGTGCGTGACTTCACGAGCGCTCCGCGCCCAAAAGACCTCAGGTGTTCTCTTCCACGGGCTCAGCTAACGCACTGATCGATTTAAACGCAGCAATGGCAGCGTTCCGCTGTTCTTCCGTGAGCGATTTGCCTCCGTAGTGGGTGCGTTCAAAAGCGACGGTCAACGTACGCAAGGGCTCCCGCACCTCAGGGATAGCCGCTTCTATGGCGCCATATCGCTCCCAGTGCGTCATGTTTGGGAGCAGCGTCACCGTAGAAGCTTTTGCAAGCGAGGCCGACGCCGCATCGTAGAGGCGGCCAACCGCCTGCCGATCCCTGCCTTCAGCGAACAAATCGCGAGCGCGTCTGACTGCACTCGTCTCACGAGCGATTTCGCGTGCAGGCTCTGATTCGAGCGCAGGCTGCGTGGCTGCTTCGGCTCCTTCTCCAGGGGCGAAAACGGTGTCGCTAGCAACCGGCCCGTGCTCTGCGATCGACGCTTGTTGTGGCAGCTCTTTGGCCGACCCGGCCGCACTTGACGCGGCGAGGTCGACCGACGGCCCCGGTTCGGGAGTGGGCTGTCTGACTGCTTCGATTCGTTCTTTTCGGCGCAGAGCGTGTCTCCTCGTCCAGCTCGAGAGCCGCTGCCAGAGGGCTGCGAGACGAGGCCTGATATGCAGACGTCCTTTCGTGCCTGCTCGAGTGTAAACATACAGTCCGAGAACGACGATGCCGGTGACTCCAGCGATGATGCCGTAAGCGGGAACCGCGTTGACGGGGACGTTAGCGACGGCGCTTGGGGCCGCGGGAAATGCGGTATCAGTGGGTTCAGCGACCGTATAAACGTTCGCGCTGCCTGAGAAAACCGCTGGAACGTAGTTCAGACCGACAGGAGCGGAAAAGGCGTATTCGCCGTTGGCGTCCGTCTGAGCGGCGACGCTGAGCACGGTGCCGTGCAAAAGGCTGTTCGATGCTGTGAGAGCGCCAAGCACGCTCATAAGCACGAACGCAAGCACGACACATCGCTTTCTTCTTCCGGAAAGACGCACGAACGACACCTTCGCTTACACGTTGGACACGGTCTAACGGAGCCAGACCAGACCAGACACAAGAACATAGACGATCTCGCTATAAAAGACTTGTTTTTCCGTACGTTTGCCGAAAACTGCGTCGCCTGTGGGTTCGCCTTAACGCCGGAAGAACGTGACATCAAGAACCGGTCAAACTCAGCAAGGTCGTCAGATCGTACGCTTCTGAGGGTACCGCGGCCCCTTCCGAGTGCCCTTCTAGCACCGCAGGAGGCTCAAGATCAGATCGATGTTCAGCTCATCGTCGCGAAAAAGCTCATCAAACGTCAAGAACGTGTCCCTGACCTGGAGCACCGGCGCTATCGTCGTGAAGACCCCGTTCATGAGCAGGATCGTCCGCGACTGCGGCGAGTCCAGGTCGTGTTCTTCAAAGGTGACGCCGTGCTCCACTAAGGACTTCTTCAGGACCGCGCAATTAGGACAGACGGGCAGCGTGTACACGCGTACCGCGAGGTTCGTTTCTGATGTCATCAGATGGTCCTTGGCCGCTCACCCGTATTAAAGCCTCTCTTACGCTGGGAGATGTGTCTTTACGCGCAATCGTCAGCCGCTCTGATTCCGCTCAGCTTTTTTCGAGTGACTTAGCAAATTCCTGAGCTTCACGCAGGTCCTGCTCGTTCGGCCTTCCTTTAGCTATTCCGCCGATGAGTTTCATCGCCCCATACGTATCAAACCCCCGGCAGGAGAACTCCCCGACGATTGTTACTCCCTTCTCCTCCAATTGACTCTTCAAGGCACGGTGGTACGACCCGAGACGCGGTGCGCCCCTCGTTGAGAACACGAACGCTTTTTTGCTATCCACCGGGAGCCCATCGACCCACTTCAGTAAGCCTTTATAGTGCTTTCCGAAGGCGATCCCCGACCCAAACCCGATGAGGTTATAACCACCGAGCGCCGCGACGTCCACGTCACCGGGGCTGACAACCTCTGCGTGCAGAACGACCGCCATCGCGTCGGCGATCTTTTTCGTGTTTCCGTGGTGCTCTGACAGGCATACGATAAGCGTTTTCATCGATTTTATCACCTTTTTTGAGCTTGTGGGTGTTCACTGTAGCGTACTTCCGCGCAGACACCCGTGGGTGAGCGCTGGGGCAACATCAGCCCTGTTTCGCGAAAGAATGGCGTCTGATTCACATCGCTCCGGCGTTTCTTGCTGTGTGCGGCTAGCGCGCGAGTCCCTCCTGCCCGCGTATTCAATGAAGTGCGGCAATAACGCTAATAATGACCATCACACGCCCTGTGCCTCGGGTTTCGTCGGTCTCGAAGGTGCCCTTTCCGCCCCCGTGCACGATCGCCATCCGAGACAGCTGCGCTTGGCCTCGTAAGCCTTCGGGCGTTAAGCCAGCAACGCCTTTCGCACTTCTCGCGCGTTTTCCGTGCTTGTCAGCACTTCCACAAGGTCGAGGGCAAAGGCTATCGCCGTCCCCGGACCTTGGCTCGTGATAATGGTTCCGTGCCGCACGACCGGCTCTTCGACACGTTTTGCTCCGGGGATTTCGATGCCTGGATAACACGTCGCCGTTACCCCTCCCATGATGCCCGCCTTCCCGAGCACGTGCGGTGCGGCGCAGATCGCC
Organism: Halobacteriota archaeon; assembly: GCA_049578125.1. Lineage (GTDB taxonomy): Archaea > Halobacteriota > Bog-38 > Methanoflorentales > Methanoflorentaceae > Methanoflorens. Next base: position 10,097 of record JBAULJ010000033.1, on the reverse strand, counting down.
CCGACGTACTTGCCGGCGTCGTGCGCTTCGCGTATGAGCTTGAGAACTCGCTGATCGCGCTCGAGGTTGATGTAGCCGGGGTTCCCGCCGGGAAGGACTATGGCGTCGTACGCCTTGAGGTCGTCGATAGAGATGTCAGGCATCACCTTGATCCCGTGCCCGCCCGCTATGGGGGGATCCGCGATGCCGGCGAGAGTGACTGATATGCCCGCGCGTCGGAGCACGTCGACGATGGTGACCGCCTCGAGCTCCTCAAACCCGGGCGCGAGAAGGACAACTACGTTCATATCCCTACCTGAGGACTCCAAGCTCTTAAGCGTTTTCGACGCTTGCGGCGGCACGCGCATCTGCTTGCCGCGGGTCAGCAGCTGTCGCCGATGGGCGGCGAGCACGTTGAATAGCTGCGGTGAACTGCCGAGTAGGGGAGCACCGCCGTTGTGCGGCGACGTAGTTCGCGCAAACGAGGAACGTCGAGGCCTCGACGATCACGCGTGGTTCGCCCGCGTTGCTTGCAAGCAGCAGGGGCTGGTCGCGACGAAAGGATATAAGTGACCGCCTCAATTCTCTCTTGAGGTACGCGATGCTAGAAATCACGGTGCACGAGATCCGAGGGAGGTGCCCGGTGCATTCCACCGGGGATCGTATTATCATAGAGGGACCGAATATTGTGGTCGCAGAAACCGACGCACTCTGTACCCACGCGCTCTCGACGCTCCTCCATTATACGACGATCCTCGAGCAGACGTGGTGCCCAGTCGCTCTTGGCTTGACGACGTCTGAAGACCCCGCGTACGCTTACATGCAGTGTGTCGATCCGGGGCCGCCCTATACGGACGGGGGGACGGTCATCTTCCGGTGTCGGAAATTGGAAGCCGGTGAGTGAGATCGGCCGAGCACGAGCGATCGAAGATCAGGAAGGCATGGTGACAACAGACGACAACACGCTTGAAGTGCGCAACCTGACGAAGCACTTTGGCCCGATCATCGCCGTCGACGACCTCTCCTTTAGCGTTGCCAAGGGAGAAATATTTGGTTTCCTAGGGCCAAACGGCGCGGGGAAGACCACTACCATTCGGATGCTCACCGGCCTCCTCACCCCCGATGCAGGTCAGATTCGAGTTCAGGGGACGGACGTGCACCGCGACCCGATACGGGCGAAGATGGCAATGGGCATCATCCCCGAGATGAGCAACGTCTATATCGAGTTGACTGCCAGACAGAACGTCGTGCTGGCAGGCAGGTTCTATGGCAAGCGAAAGAGCGAGGTCGAAGCGCAGGCTGATCGGCTGCTCACGGAGTTTGAACTCGACGATCGGAAGGATGATCGCGTTCTGGGGTTTTCGAAGGACATGAAACAGCGCGTGCTCATCGCGAGCGCGCTCGTGCACGCCCCGCAGGTGCTTTTCCTCGACGAACCAACGTCAGGGCTTGACGTGCACAGCCAGCGACTAATCCGCACGATCATTAGGGAGATGCACCACGAAGGTACCACGGTTTTTCTGACCACCCACAATATCGAGGAGGCCAGCGCCCTGTGCGATCGGGTGGGTATCATCAATCGCGGGGCGCTCGTCGCCGTTGACACGCCGGAACAGCTGAAGAAAGCGTTTCAGGAGACGCAGTCGGTTGAAGTAGCGTTCGACCGGCCCATCGACGGGTATAAGGTTGCCCCCTCCGGTTTGGCAAACCGCGTTGAAAAGGCGGGTGACAAGTGGCGTTTTTACACGGACGACCCTGATCAGCTGGTAAAGCTCCTCGTCACCATGGCGCAGCGAGAGGGGCTCACGTTGACCTCGCTAAACACGTACGGCGCGAGTCTCGAAGACGCCTTCGTCAAGTTCACCGAAGGGGGGGCCACATGAGCCATAGGCACATTGCCGAGCAATTCCGCGGCATCGCTCTTATCGCGGAGAAAGACATGCGGATCTACTACACCAAGCCCCCCGTGCTTATGTTCGGCTTTCTGTTCCCGATGTTCATCTTTTTGGCGTTTTTCTTTGGCAGGGAGGCCGACGTGCGCGCGCTGTTTCCGGGGCTTTCGGCGATGTTCGTGTTCTTTATCGCCTCCTCGGTCGGCCCCCTAATTACCCCTTGGGAGAAGCGTGCAGGGACCTATGAGCGATTGCTCTCCTTTCCGGTTACCGTGAACACGATCGTCCTCGGCGACGTAACCGCCGGCATGCTGTATGGGATCATCATCGCCTCGGTTATCTTGACCGGCGGGACCATCGCGCTCGCTTACGCAGTCACTGCCGGAGGCGCCGTTTTCATTGTGGTGAGTCTCTTTTTGGGTGCGTTCTGTTTCGCCTCGCTGGGCGCACTGCTCGCCTCGCCAGCGACCACCGTCCCCGCTAACATCATGATGCTCTCCAATCTCGTGCGCTTCCCCCTGGTCTTTATCAGCGGCATTTTCGTGCCGATCGACAGCACGCACGGCGTAGCGAGGGTTTTAAGCTATTGTTCGCCGATTACCTACCTCGTCGACGGGTTCAATTGGGGCTTGCGCGGCTCCTCCGCGCTTTCACCGTTCGTCGATCTCGGCGCTCTCGTCGCGTTCAGTGCGGTCTTCTTAGTGCTGGCGAGTGCGTTCCACCGCCGCAACGTGATGAAGGGGCTCTAATCGAGCAGGATCTGCAGCCGCATTCTCCTACAGAAGCTCGAGCTTTTGTCGGTGTGGAAAAAGGCAGCGACTGAACGATCACACAAACAAGCCATTGTTATGCGCATGGCTCGAAGCAGCTTCTCAGCAGAGAGTTAACAAAGGACGAGCGCTCGCGCTATGGCTATCCGTGAGATGGTGACGCGCATCCATCGTCGTGCACCTCAACGTTAAAAAGCTACAGCGTGGCTAGTAGGCACGTAAGCACTGCGTCGGTTCTGCGGGCGCGGATCTCAAAACCATCGCGTGCAAGCTCGTGATAGGGATATTTAAGCGCCTGCTTGCATTTCAATCCACAAGCATACACCAGCAGCGCAGGCTCGGTCAGGCAACTGGAACGGAAAACGTTTATCGGTCTTGCGCGCACGTACACCCGTTTTAAGAAGATAGCAAAGGAATGCAAATGACGTCGCACAAGCTAGAAGCAGTGCTCGCTGCAGCAGTCATAGTCACAGTACTCACAAGCGGATGCCTGTCTGCCCTACCATTTAGCTCAACACCCACTTCTAAGCCGCGAGACTTAAGCGGATCGTACGATGCTTCCTTCGTTCTGGGCGGCTGGCGCCCCATTAACAAGTTCACACAAGTGAAGCCAAACACCTATGTGGGCGCTTACACGGATACAAAAGGGCAAAAATGGAACTTTACGGTAGAATTGATCTCGTCCGAAAACGATTCATACGGCCGGTATTTCGAGCTCATGAAACAGAGAACCGACGCTGGGTACGTCAAAACGAACGAATCGAAGATATCGTTGGGAACGGGACAGACTGTCTTCGGAAGAGTTGACGAGAAATGGTACGGCTACAAAGCAAGCGACGCAGCAAGCCCCGCATTGTGTGCGCTGTTCTTTGGCTATGACGAGACGGCCCAAAGCTGGGTAGTCGCAACTGCTGCAAGCGGTGCGATTGCCACAAAACAAACGAGTGCCGCGTTGTCTTGACCTCCCGCTGAGTGTCAGAAGAAAGCGCCGGCCTTCTAACCCGAGAGCGCAGCAATCTGAACGATTGCGGCTGTTCCAAATTACGGCGTTGCATAACCGCAGTCCGTTTGTGCATCCACACGCGCGGATCTTCGATCCTTGAGACGCGTTTCGAAACTAGTACGCGTAACTGGGTTCCTTCCATCCATACGTGTGATGAAGGCTCACCCACGTCCGGATCTTCGCTATTATAAGATAGACGTGGTTCCGCGCCCGCTCCGGGATTGTGACGTCGTATATTCTATCCTGGAGATACTGAAATGCCTCACCGCTGTGTGAGCACGTTTGCATCAGTTTTTCGGCAGCGTTCTCTGCATATGTGCCTGTTAAGTCACCGAGTTGAGAGATGAGCTCATCCACTTCAGCAAGATCTTGTAGCATCGCTAAGAAGGTAGCATAGTCCAGAATAACGGTTTGGCAAGAGCAGCGCGAAAGTAATGCGCTCGTACAGCACTGGTTCACTACCGTACGGCGAATAACTTACTCGACAGGGGTGGTTGTTAGAAGAAGCGCATAACGGCTCTCTGGGTCAGGCAGCGCAGCATAAACGGCACGATACGCCCGCACATTGCAGTGAGGCGTGTCGCCGCAGCAGGGTTACGATGAATCCCCGCCGCTAAGATATCGCTTGACAAACTGGTCGGCTTCTTCGTCTCGCGGTTTAAAAAGAATTCCTTGATCGCCAGGAAACGGCACGCGGTGATCGTGTTCCCATGACAGGATGGCGGGCGGTATGCCGTCAGGATATGCATCGCATGTCGCTCGGGGGAAGACGACCTCGCGAAAGTGCTTGCATAACGAGCATATTGGTGTCGCGAGTAAGGTCATAGCGCGGTCACGCGTCATAACGTCAACAAGTGGCTAAAAACTTTGTATGTTGCCACGAACTTCGAGAGCGCAAACGCCACGAAACGTGATCTTCAGCCCGTGCGTCTACCGTCATTGATCGACAATATAAGTTCGTCTAGAGGCGAGCCGGACGTCTGTATTAAGCTCATCGAGAGCATTTTTTTTATAGGCCGGATGAGTATAGGGCAACAGGTGTTAGCGTGACAAACTTATGGACTTCGCTTCCCGTCGGACCTAACCCACCCGAGGTCGTATATGCGCTGATCGAGGTGCCAAAAGGGTCCCAGAACAAGTACGAATACGAAAAAGAACTCGGCATCTTTGCCATCGACCGGGTGCTCTATTCGCCTGTGCAGTACCCGACTGATTACGGCCTTATCCCCCAGACGTACTACGATGACGGAGATCCGCTGGACGTCATGGTAATAATGGATGAGCCAACCTTCCCTGGTTGTCTCATTGCGGTCAGGCCGATTGGCTTGATGAGGATGATTGACAGTGGAGACAACGATGATAAGGTCCTCGCCGTCCCCGACAAAGACCCGATGTACGCGGAGGTCAGCGACATAAGCAATCTGCCCCCGCACAAAATGCGGGCCATCGGACACTTTTTTACCGTCTACAAACAGCTTGAGGGAAAGAAGACCGAAGTCACTGGCTGGGAAGGAGCGGAAAGCGCTAAAAAAGCGATAATGCATTCAATAAAGCTATATAACGATAAGTTCGGCTGATCGATTTCGACAAAGTCGTGCCCCGCGGCAAATCTGATGCTTTTTTCGGGTTTAACGGTGCCTTTCACCGCCAAGAAAATGCTATGATCCCGCCCCTCAAGGTGGAGGATTTGACGGTCACCGACCACCGGCCGAGCTAACGAAAAGTTCTTTAACCGGCCGCTTCCTACCTACGGCTGCACTGAGAGGCACTGCGCTAGATGGATATATCACAACTCATACAAGCAATCGTCCTCGGAATGGTGCAGGGCGTTACTGAGTGGCTGCCCATTAGCAGCAAGGCAATGGTATCGCTCGTTTTGATACGGTTCTTCAACGCTGACATCAGTCTCTCCGAGGCCGTCTACTATTCGATCTGGCTTCACATCGGAACGCTCTTCGCGGTAGTGCTCTACTACAGAGTTCAAGTCGTGCGCATCATTCGCAATCTGCCGCACTACCTCGCCAACGTGCGCGCTCCGAGCGGATACAATCGACTTACGACCTTTCTGCTCATCGCCACGTTTTGTACGGGACTGGTAGGCGCACCGCTCGTCGTTTTCGGCTTGGATAAGATCCATATTACCGGCAGCATCGCCTTTGTCTTCATCGGCATTCTGCTCATCGTGACGGGGCTCTTCCAGAAGATAGCCCGAAGAACGGTGAGCGCGAACAAGAGTATGTCCGTGAAGGACGCGTTGCTCGTCGGTATCATCCAAGGATTTGCTGCCCTCCCCGGACTAAGCCGATCAGGGCTGACGGTGTCCACGTTGCTGCTGCGCCGGTACGCGCCGACCGATGCGCTCAATCTCAGCTTCCTTCTCTACATCCCGGCCGTCATCGGGGCCGAGATCGGGTTGCAGATCCTGAAAGGGGGCATTTACTACACCACCTATGCGCTGATCGCTATCGTCGCCGCCTTCGCGTTCGGACTGCTGACGATAAGCGTCCTTCTTAAGATTGCTGAGCGCGTCGATTTCAGCTACTTCGCCATTTTCATTGGGGTTCTCTGCACGCTGGCGATATTTGTGCCCATTCGTTAAGGTCCGCCTTCTAGCAACTGATACAGGCGGGGGCCGAAATAAAAAAAGAGAGCAGCTGCCGTTGCTAGGTCGCCGCCGGCGACGCAATTAATATACTGAGAATGAGACTGAACCCACGTGAGCATCGGAGCGTTCGTCGACAAACAGCGTCAACCGACGATAGACGCCATGATCGCTTCCGTTCGATCGAAGCGACGACTATGGGAGGGTCTCACGCAGTTCATCGACGAAAACTACCGAGTTAAGCAGGATTTTGCTTTCTACGGGAAGAACTACGGGTGGGCACTTAGATTTCGGAGTGGAGGTCGGGCACTCGCCGCTTTCTATCCAGGGGCAGGCAGCTTCACTGTGCAGATTATTATAGGTCCAGCACAGCTTGAAAAGGCCTTGCGGCTGCGCCTCGGCGCTAAGGTGCGAGACATTCTCATAAACGCTCGCGCGTTCACCGAAGGACGGTGGCTCTTTATCCCCGTAGAGTCTGAGCAGGATTGCCGCGACGTGCAACGCCTCCTCAGAGTCAGAGCGAGCCCGTTAAAGAAAACCAAGAGCTTAATGTAGCCACACGGCTTTTTCACAGCCGAAATCACCACGCCGCTGCGATACCAATGACACCTGGCATCCTTTATTAGTATGGTATTCTTCTGACGCCCGCTTCGGGTGCCGTTTAATGTCAGCGACTCGATTATCGTGGCCGTCAATTGCGTTTTTGCGAACGCTTTTATCCATTCCGCACAAACAGGCAGTTTTGTGAGACCGCTGAAAGTGCTCTTCGTTGAACCGCCAAAAGACACTTGGTTTGTGATGGGCGAGTACTTACCGCCACCCTTAGGGATTTTGCAGCTCGCTGCCTACCTCGAGAGAGACTTGGAAAACGTCGAAATCGAGGTGCTCGATTGTCAAGCGACCGACGTCGGTTGGCGGGGGCTGGAAAAGCGCATCGCGAACGTAGACCCCGACGTCGTCGCCCCGAGCGGGTTAGCAACCTGCAACGCGTACACCACAGTGCGCGCTGTCGAAACCGCGAAGACTGTCAACCCGGAGATCTTCACGGTAGTCGGCGGCCAACACTTCACCGCCACCGTCGACGAAAGCCTCGCGACGTATCCAGAGATAGACGTCGTGATTCGGGGGGAGGACGAAGAGACGCTCGTCGAACTCCTTCGCGCTCACCGCGAAGGACGACCGTTTTCAAGCGTACGTGGCGTGTCGTTTGCGCACGACGGTGCTATCTACCACTCGCCAGATCGGCCGCTGCTGACGAATTTGGACGAGCTGCCTTATCCGGGCTACCATTTCGTCGCAGACGTCATCGAGAAGTACTACTTCAAGATGATGGCTGACACGAAACGACGTTACGCCCTCATAGAGGGATCGAGGGGGTGCACGAACGACTGCTCCTTTTGCAGTCAGTGCGCTTATTGGCGATGGAAGTGGCGGAGTAAATCGCCCAAGAGGATCGCTGACGAAATGCAGTACACGTACGAAGAATATGGAATGGAATTCCAGTGGCTCACCGACGATAATTTCGGCTTAGGTCCACACACGCACGAACTATGTAGGGAGCTCATCAATCGAGGGCTTTCGACAGACATCATGTGGTTCATGCAGGCACGCTGCGATGACGTTAGAAGGCACGGAAACCTGCTGCCCACGCTGCGCGAAGCAGGCCTTCGCTGGATACTCACAGGCGTCGAAAGTCCCAGCGAATTCACCTTGGAAGCGTTCAACAAAAGGATTCGGCCTGAAGACGCCGAGAACGCCATATCACTCCTAAAGCACAATGATATTTTCTCTCAGGCTATGCTCATCATAGGCGAGCGCCATGATTCTGCTGAGTCAATAGCCCGCTTGCGGTCCTTTGCTGACGCCATAGACCCCGACCTAGCGATTTTTACCATACTGACGCCGTTTCCCGGAACGAAGCTCTATGACGACGCACTGAGCAACGGCTGGATTGAAGATCACAATTGGGCGCACTACGACATGACCCATGCCATAATGCCGACGGAGCACTTGTCGCGCATGCAGGTGCAAGAAGAGCTCTACACGTGCTATCGCAGTTTCTATGGCTCTTTTTCGCGGCGATTCAAAGGGGTGTTCTCAACAAACGCGCTGAAACGTAAGAGCTACCGGTATTTGGCTGGACAAGGCGTTATGAAAGAGCTGAAAGACTTGTTCTGGAGGGCCCCCGATGCCTAAGGGGGGGCGAAAGGCCCGGTACCTGCTCTTTCTTATCCTCGTGTCTTTTTCCACGCTTTGTTTGCTGGCGATGATTACCTTTCTCTCGCCGCGCGTTCCGGATGGATTTGCGTGGCGACGGCCGCTGACCGGATCAATATTCTCGCTGCTGTGCGTCTTAGGTATGATCGCGGTCTTTTTCCCACAGCACTGTGCTCGACGCTCCCACAAAGAGTACCCGAACAGCGGGCGTCCTGACGTTTCGCCTCAAAGAGAGCATGATTTACAAAAATCGTCCTCGATAGGCGGCGTTATGGTGACGCATGGACACCACCCCGCCTGCGAGCGATATCGTCAGCACGAATTCCTCCTCGGGAAAAAAACGCTGTGCTGCGCGTGCATGGGGTTGTTCTTCGGAGCACTCATCTCTCTCGCTGGAGCGTCATACGTTTTTCTGCTGCAGCGTCCTTTCGACCTACCTGACGGGCTCACGTTTGCCCTCGGGGCCGTCGGGGTTACGCTCGGCCTCGCTCCGTACGTGTTCGCCGACGCTCAGGGACCAGTGCGCCGCTTTTCCTTTAACGCGCTTATGATCGTCGGGATGCTCTTCGCGCTCGTTGGTGCCGATAGCAGAGCTCATAGTTTCGCGCTTAACGCGCTCCTCATCGGGTTTTTTGTGCTGGCGCTCTTTACCCGGATTCTCCTCTCGCAAGACAAACACGAACGGATCTGTGAAGCGTGCGGACTGACGTGCGCGGCGTGAGGGAGGTCGTTTATTTTCGGTGCCTTAGTTGGTAAATCGCCCCGGCAATAATCAGTATCGCGATCGCAATCGCGATCAATGGACCGACCAACGCTCCGTTAAATGATATACCTAACGTTAAGGAGAGGACCCACGCCACTCCGGAAATGAGAAGAATTAAACCGAAGAGTATTCCGACGATGGCGCCACCATAGGGGAGTCCAAAGCATTCCTCTTCATGGCGTTGCTCGCCACGAGGTCCGTAGCAGCCATCGCGGCGAGCGCGCCGACGACGTGTATCATACAGCGGTTGTCGGCAGTTGACACAGATTTCAGCCCCCTCGTCATTTTTAGTCCCGCAGTTTTGGCAATACGGCATTTAATCACCACCATCCCTTACGCGGCCACATTCATAACGCTTGCCATTTGAAGCCAAAAAAGAGCCGCTTTACGCTACGTGATCTGCCTTTCGGACGTGTTTGGAGTTTTCGACGGTATCCCACGCTAAGTTTTGAAGCTTTCATAAATTCGGCACGACGCTCAGCAATAGTAACAAGAATCGCGCCGCTGAAACCAAGATTGCCGCACTATCCGTAGACCAAGCACGAGCGAATTTGATGGTACGAAGGTAGTAACATTTAAGTCGCTCAATACAGCTAACTTAACGAAGTCGGACATGCTTCGCGAACTAAGCGTATACAAAGGCTACAGAGGCAAAGAATGATCGAAAAGGCCGTCATACCGGCAGCGGGTTTGGGGACGAGATTTCTGCCAGCAACGAAAGCACAACCAAAGGAGATGCTGCCCGTCGTTGACAAACCGGTTATCCAGTACGTTGTCGAAGAAGCACTTTCCTCTGGCATAAAGGACATCCTGATTATCACCGGGCGAAACAAGCGGGCCATAGAGGATCATTTTGATAGGGGGACAATTG
>JBAULJ010000032.1:0-2392 GCA_049578125.1 Halobacteriota archaeon | reverse complement strand
ATTCCTGTCTGACTTACTGCAGATCATTGAGCCCCTCGCCGACAAAGTTGTGCTTATCAGTGGTAATACTGAGAGAATTGGCAAACGCTCCAGTGATACCGAAGTGATAGACATAGGGACAAGCATGCATGCCATTAGGGATGTACGCCCTCTGGCTTACTCTAAACTGCTATGGGTGGCCAAATGTATCAAGGTACAAATTCAAACGAGTGCCGAACTCATACGCGTCAGAGAGGATTTCAACATTGTTCTCTTTTACATGGCATACCCGTATTACATCTTGCCCCTCCTCACAGCTAAACTCTTACGAAAAAAAACTGCAGAGATCGTAACACGAAGCAAGTCCGATGCGGGAAAGAGGAAGTCTCTACAGCAGCGTATCTTCGAGCTTCAAGAAAAGGTCATGTTTGCGCTTCTTGATCGGATCTCTCCTGAATCTGATTCAATAACGAGGAGTATCGATCTAAAAAAAAGAAGTAAGATTGCATCCGAAGGAGCGAGGTTTATTGATACCTCGCGTTTTGGAATACAAACGACATTTTCACAGCGAGGTCAAGTTGTTGGGTACCTGGGGAGAATCGAAAAAGGCAAGGGTATAATGGAATTAACAAGAGCAATTCCGTATGTCGTAGAAAAAAGGCCGTGTGAGTTCTTGATTGGCGGCACTGGTTCACTCCTGGATGATCTGAAGGATGAGTGCGCTAAAGTAACAGAGAAAGCAGATGTTTCTATCACCGTTCTAGGATGGATAGCTGAGGAGGATTTGCCGAGCTTTTTCAATACACTTCGCCTGCTCGTACTACCAACACATCATGCGGAAGGTTTACCCACGGTCGTGCTAGAGGCAATGGCGTGCGGCACTCCAGTCTTAGCGTCACCAATTGGAGGAATACCCGACGTGATAACTGATGGACGGACAGGGTTTCTCATTAACACAGCCTCAGCATTGAGCATCGCTGACGACATCGTACGAGCGTTAGAGCATCCTAACATAGAGGGGATAATAGAGGAAGCTCGAAAATTGATAGAACGGCACTTTACTAAGGAAGCGGCTACCGAACGGTTCAAAGCTATTCTATATGACACGTTATGGTGCTGATATAAGAAAAATGAAGCTCTTCAGATAATAAATGGAACCAACAGCGCGCTTAAACGCAGGATTTAGGTCGCCAGCAAACCTATATGATAAGTTGTAGCGCATCAACGCGATTAGCGAACTTGGTTGATGAAGCAGCAAAATCCGTGCAAAAATCGTGCAGCTTGATCGACGCTTTGCTCGTTGCTTATGCTTGCCATACGTGTGGCAACGAGAGTATTATCTTTACTACTTGATCTGTCCTACCGACTGTTTTGTATGCGGAACACATGAACCCAAAAGTCACGATTGTCATTTTGAACTGGAATAGGTCCCACGATACCGTCGAGTGCTTGGAGTCGCTGTACCAAATTGATTACGATAGCTATAACGTCATTTTGGTGGACAATGCATCCAACGATGGATCGTTGGCCGAGATAGATGCGTATTGCACCACTTACCGAAAACTTGAGCCCCGTTCTTCTAAGTGCGTTATCAGGGACAAACCAACAACTATTGTGCATTATACTCAAAAAAGGGCAGAAGGAAGTGACGACAATCAAAGGGAGGGGGCAAGCGCCCAGGTGCGGCTCGGTCTCACACTAATAGCAAATGAGCGAAACTATGGTTTCAGCGAAGGCAACAACATAGCTGTTGCGTATGCGCAGCAAACTGCGAATCCAGATTACATCTTATTGCTGAACAACGACACCGTGGTTGATAGACGCTTTTTACGTGAGCTGATTGCTGTGGCCGAGCAGGATGAACGATGTGGCTTACTGCAACCAAAGATGCTACATTACAGTGATCTTACGATAGACAACACAGGGATTATGTGTGATATTTTTACATCCACTCAACGGAGGGGTAGTTATGAAAAAGACGAAGGCAAATATGACGGTCACAGAGAAGACGGGTTTTTTTACGCAAGCGGTGCGTGCGTGCTTATCAAAAAGAGCGTGTTCTCTGCGCTCTCGGGCGAATGTTTTGATCCTCATCTTTTCGCTTATGGAGAAGATTTAGATTTATCATGGGGGGCGCGGCTGATTGGTTTCAGCGTCGCCTATTGTCCGACGTCAGTGTGCTATCATAAGGTGGGTTCCACTCTCGGGAGGCAGAGCCCCTATGGCGGGTACTTAGTCGCTAGAAACAGACTTAGAGTGCCGATTAAGAACTATGGTTTTCCGACGCTTTTCTTTGTCCTGCCTTTGACGATCTCGCTGATGCTTTTTATGGCATTTTTCAGCTGCATTTCGAATTTTACCCTCGTCCATTTAAGGAACGTCATAAAAGCGCTCCTTTGGAACGTTATTAACC
>JBAULJ010000031.1:0-1841 GCA_049578125.1 Halobacteriota archaeon | reverse complement strand
GCATTGACGCCACCGCTTGAAAAGCACATTCAGAAGCTGGCTGAGACAATCTTGATCTTTCTTGGTGAAGCCACCTCGCCTGTGCAAGGTGTGTCACCGCAGCCTACGGTGAGAACGCCTCCACTCGTTACAGTTCGCCCCTCTCGGCGCGCCCTTATGCTTTCGGCAACCGTCATTGTCATCGCAATTATCATCGTATCAGGCGCATATTATGGGATTCAGAACGTAGCGCATCCCTCGTCGATTCCAGGATCGGATGCCTTTTCAAACACTAGCGCTCTCGCAGACTCAACGCTTCCGCGCGCTGCAGGTCATACAACGGCTTATCGTGATGAGATCACCTATCGAGACCCCTCCATAGGCGTCACGTTTGTTTATCCGAAGAATTGGACGACGGTCGGGGATCCAAAAATGATCGATGCAAACGTGTACCAGTATTATTCGATTGCTAAATCAACGTCTCAGAACTACTCGACGCAAATGAAATTCTCAGTTGAATACAAATCACCTTACTTAACAACTTTGAAGGATCCTGCATTCAGCAAAGCTAATAGCCATGTTTATGACGTCACGCTGGATTCCAACTTAAGTGACGTTATAATCCTAAAAAATCCAGCTCCTACTGCTTTGGCTGGACTGCCTGCGTATAACGACACGTGGTCGTACAATTTCACTTCAACGACCGTAACCTCACCGTCACGAATACAAACAGATGTCTTCGCAGTGAAGGGGGATTACATATACTCGATCAGCTATTCTGCAGTACCTGCGGATTACTACGAATCGCTAGCTACTGCACAGCAAATCATCAACTCGTTTGAGTTCATATGATTTGATTCTCGTTTTAGGTGCCGGCAGTTGGAATATACATAAGTGCTTTCGTAGGATCTTCGCCAGCACGCCGTCCGACCCAGCGTAGAGTTTACCCTGAAGGTATACCGCGCTTGCCCCCTCTAAATCATCTTTTGACTCAAATAGGGTGAGAAGCTTTATCAAGTGCAAAACGCCCAACGTATGAGTTAGCAGCATGAAAAGCAGCAGACGACTTATGACGTTAGCATTCGTTGTGCTTTTACTGTTAGCATTAGTTCCCGCTGGCTGCGTTACCTTGAACACGAGCCCCTCTTCAGTGGCAAACACCACTACACCGAGCGTGTCGCCAGCCGGTATGGAGACCTACCAGAACACCTCGCTGGGTGTCAAGTTCAGTTATCCACGTGAGTGGGAGACCAAAGTATTTAACGACTCGCAAGCAGGCACTTACTATGCGGTACGGCCCTATTTTGACAGTATGTTAGGGTGTCAAATGCAGTTTTATGCGCTAAAAAATCCATATGTAAGCTCCAACAAAAGCGATGCGGCGCTAAACCACGTGAACCAGGGGATTGCTGCCTTTAAAAAGCGCTCTGAAACGAACAACGCCTACTTCAGTAACTTTAAACTTATTCAAGGACCGACGCGGATTACTCTTGCAGACGAACCGGCATGGAAATTCACAGCATCTTACACGTTTCCCCTTGATGCCGAGCGGTCAGAGCGAGATGGGATATGGATTTGGACTACACACGGGAATAATTTGTACGGCATCGCTTACAGTGGCCCCCCTCAAGACTACAACCGACATCTTGGCACTGCGCAACAAATCATCGACTCGTTTGAGTTCATTTGATAAGTGTAGCTAGAACCTATGTTATCGACCGTTACAAGATGGCATTTTTGTGAACTTTTTTCATCATTTTGAGCAATGATCTTGATCGTCACGGCGTTCCTGTTTTTGAGTTTTCTAACTTCGGTCGGACGAGGTTAACGATATCCGTGGTGCCAGGCTTCAGTCTTTGGAC
>JBAULJ010000030.1:0-3427 GCA_049578125.1 Halobacteriota archaeon | reverse complement strand
GTGAAGTTAAGCTTCATGGTCTTGCGCCCGTCCTACACTAAGATTTATATCCACCAATATCCTCCTGACGTGCACGTGAGAGCAAAAAAGAATTCGGGCGCGGCGCACGACATACTCTACATGGCCTTTATGTTCCCGCCGCGGGCCGGCCCATCATCGCGCTTTAATCTGGGCACCGTGCGTGGGCTGCTCGCCCACGGTTTTTCGCCAACGGTGGTTACCGGGCCCGAGGTGGTGGGCACCGCCCGAGAGGCGTCTCGTTCTGTCACGCTGCGTGCGCGTCAGTGGCCACAAGATGAATACCTGCGGTCGCGGCTGCCCAAAGAGGTCACCGTGCTCAGGTGTCAGTGGCCTTTGGAGTACCAGCGCGTCTTGGCCGTCATTGCCAATCTTTTAAGATTGCCGTTGCTTCCGTACTTCTTCAAAAGAGGGCAAAACAACATGCACGACGTGGCGCGACGAGCGCTCGAAACGGGAAATTATGAGCTCATCTACTCAGTGAACGGGGTGGGGGTTGAACACTCCGCCGCTCTGAAACTCAAACGCAGTACGGGACTGCCGTGGGTGGCTGAGTTTCGAGATCCGTGGATCCACAACCGGTGGGAGTGGCGTATGATCGCTGATCATTCCTGGCGTTGGTGGTGCGCTCGTCAATTTCAGCGCCTAAGGCGAATGCTGCGTGAGATCGTCGAAACCGCCGATCAGGTCGTCGTGGAGTCTCCCTTGCACGCTGAGTATCTGATCAGAGAATTCAAACTCGACGCCCAGAAAGTGGGTAGTTTCGGTATGGGATTTGAACCGGCATATATGAGCGACATTCCCAAAGGACTCGTGACGTTTCCGACGCGACCGGTGATCGGGTTTGTCGGCCAGACTTATTACGGCTATCAGTCTGCGATAAAAAATCTAGTAGACGCACTGAAGGCGCTTGAGCTTAAAGGGCACCAATTTACGCTCGTGAGCGTCGGGAGTGACCCGACGTTCCAAACGTTTGCCAACGAGGCCAAACTGCGAAGTTTCGTCCCGATTGGCACTGTGGATCATTCTCTTGCCTTAGCCTTGACGGAGGCGCTCGATTTTGGCATCGTCGCAACGTGCGAGGAGTGTCTCCCCCACATTAACAGTAAACTGTGGGAGTATTTAGAGCTCAATCTGTCGATCCTAGCCATCGCTCCTCGTGGGGGGTCTATGGACGCCATCATCGCTGCGGGCGACTGTGGCTACGTCCTTCCGTATGACATCGAATCCATGCTGCCGGTTCTTGAGACCGCGTTTGACGATTATGAGAATACGCGCTACAAGCGGGCAAGCTCTGACTTTGTTAGAGGGTATTCGCGCCAAACCGTGTTTGCCGAGTTAGCCCAGAAACTTGAAGGTCTTATTTAATTCTCACGCTGCGTCCGCAGCTGTCTTTTCGGCGCTTGATTATCGTTCGCAGTGTCGGTATTGTCTCAAACAGCCTGATAGTGGCTGCACCGTCGTGAACCCTTTTTTACGCATCGCTAGAGACCTGCACGACAAACCCTGCTCGGCGACGTCCGCAGGTATGTCGGTTCCCCGCACGCGGGATCATCCGTTCTTCCCTTCTAGCGCGCCCCTACTGAGCTGAAATACAAAGCGACCATACGGGAAGTGATGGTGTACGCTTCCAAGCGGAACGTGCGAGCAAGAATCCAGTACAAAATCGCGCCAAAAGCGACCTGCAGCGCCAAACGGGTAGCGTCGGACCAGGCGTTCGGAAGGACCAGGCCGAGAAGCCATACAGCAAACGCCATCGCAGCCGCGCCATAAAACGTAGGCGCCAGCCTTCTAAGGATGGTGCCGAAGTCCAGTTGTATAAGGCGGGCAGGAATCGCCCAGCTAGGATACCACAAAAGGAAATTGGCCACGGTGTACGCGACGGCAACGCCGAGTGCGCCCCACTGTAGCCCTACGACAAACGAGATGATGAATATCGAGCCCGAGACGAGCCCCCATCGGAACATGATATCGGTCCTGCCCTGCGATTGGTAAATCCAACCGACGGTCGTGCCAATCGACTGAATAACTGCGAGAAGGCAAAAAACCTGGAGAATGGGAATCATTGTCGCCCACTTGTCGCCGAACAAGGCCAAGACGAAGGACTGCGACAAGACGAGTAGCCCCAACGTCAGGGGAAACGTCAGCAAGGAGATAACGCTGATTGACTTGAGGTACATCTCTCGCACGCGTTCCACGTCTTTTTGAATCGCTGAAAAGGCGGGAAACATCACGCTTGAAATGACGCCCGATATTTGCCAGACCGGCACCAGAAGAATGGTGTAAGAACGCGCATAAATCCCGAGCGCTGCTGATCCGACGTATCGACCGACGAGTAAGTTGTCGCCGTTTCGCGCCCAGTAATTAAACGCGGAAAAGCCCAGCAGGTTTCTGCTGAACTTTGACAGCTCCTTGAGCGCATCCAATTTCAGCGAGAGATCGGGGCGCCAAGGGGCGATGATCCACAGCACGACGACGTAGACGACAGCATTCACAACGTACAAGGCGACGATGCTCCATACGCCAAAACCCGCTAAAGCCAAATATATCGCTACGAGACCGGAAAGCACCGTGCCCGTCAGCTGCGCAGCCGCGAGCGTGCGAAAGTCCATCGCTTTTTGGAGCAAGGCGACCTTCACCGTCGCGAATGCGTTGATGAAGAAAATCAATGAAATTGCCACGGTGAGCGGCTGAAGTGCGGGCACCCTGTAAAAGGACGCAATGAGCGGCGCCGCGGCGGCCATAATCAGCGTAATCAATGCGCCGATGGCAAGGCTCAACCAGAACACTGCGTTCTTATGGTCTTGCTGCAAATCCAATTTCTGAACCAAGGCGGCGCCGAACCCCATATCAGTGAATACGGTCGCGAAGCCCGTAAACACCACTATCATGCCGACGAGTCCAAAATCTTGGGGGGACAGAAGACGCGTCAGAATAACTGCTATTACAAGGTACGCCGATTGTCCCGCCACCTGGGTGAGACCGGTCCACGCGACACCGGTCCGGATCTTACTGTCTAAATCCTGCACTTTTTTCCGCCAAAAGCACTCGTGTTGTTTTTTGAGCGACGTTCCGTTTGGGTCTATCAAGAGCCGGATTCGGTGATCGCAACTGGAGAAAATCTGACTCTGCAACAGCTGACGTGCTTCTTGCTATATGACATTTTACGTTTTTAGCAAGACGGCACATAGGCTTTTTTGGCAAACTGCGGCTGATAGACTCCCCGGAAGCTTACAGGACTGCGTACCGTGTCGATCGTCTTTGGCGTCCGTGGGGGCTGGTGACGCGCACGCTACTCGTTGAGCCCTTCAAAAACAGCGAATCCTCGAGGCGTCTTCATTTGATAGCAAACACGGAAGTAACGTTTCCATTCTTTGGCGATAAGCGACTCGTCTGGCCGCGACACGTC
>JBAULJ010000029.1:0-11719 GCA_049578125.1 Halobacteriota archaeon | reverse complement strand
GGACATGTAATTCCTTCAGCGTTTCCTAACAGAACATTTTATTCTGTTACTATTATTATTTTGTGCTTGATAGTAGCGCAAGGTCTGAGCCGTCATTTCCCTGCTTGTGACTGCGATGAACATTCTGGATAGGCCGGAGACAGGTTTAATACGTATGATGCGCCTTTCGCAATGCAATGCTCTCGCTCGTTATTGATGCCCTGTGGCTGATGCTCCCCGCCTACGTGCCCAACTCGAGCGCCGTCCTCTTTTCAGGAAAAACCCCGGTCGACTTCGGGCAGAACTTTGTCGACGGCAGGAGAATTTTTGGACCAGGAAAAACGTTTAGAGGGTTAATCGGCGGGACACTATCGGGGATAGCAGTCGGTCTGTTCCTACAACTCATCAGAGACGGCACACAAATTGGCGTGCCCTCGTTTGAGCCGATTTCCGTTGTCGTCACCCTATCACTGGGCGCGATGCTCGGAGACCTCACGAAGAGCTTCCTCAAAAGGAGGCTGGGCCTCGATCGAGGAAGCCCGTTGCCCGTCGCCGATCAGCTCGACTTTGTCGTCGGTGCCTGGGTACTCACCTATATTTTTTTTCGCGACTGGTTCGTCCAAAACTTCACGCTCCCCGTAATAGTTGTCCTCCTCATTTTGAGTCCGCTCTTACATGTCGCAGTAAACCTCATAGGGTATAAGCTCGGCAAAAAAAAGGAGCCGTGGTAACTATAGGGGTAGCGTAAGTAGCAAAGCCTTTTGGGCGTGGAGCCTGTTTTCCGCTTGCTCAAAAACGGCCGAGTGTGGTCCGTCCATCACTTCGTCGGTGATCTCCTGGCCTCGATGAGCAGGAAGACAATGGAGCACGATCACGTCGTCCTTTGCTGTGTCGAGCACTTTTCCGTCAATACGGTACTTGGAGAATGCGCGCAGGCGTTGTGCAGAAGCGGCTTCATCTCCCATGGAAATCCAGGTGTCCGTATATAAGATATCTGCGTCGGACGCTGCTTCCAGCGGATCGCGAATCACTCTCACGGCGGAGAGCTGTTGCCCCCTCTGGACAATGTCAGCGTTCGGTTCATATCCCCGGGGACATGCGACGTCAACGCGCATGCCCATACATGCGCAAGAGAGTATGGCTGAATTGCACACGTTATTTCCGTCTCCAATCCATGCGAGTTTCATTCCGTTAAGGGAACCTTTCTTCTCGTAAATCGTCATCAGGTCAGCGAGCAGCTGGCAAGGGTGCTCAAGATCGGAGAGGGCGTTAATAACCGGGACTGAGGCGTAATCAGCCATTTCAATAATGGTGGAATGGCTGGTCGCCCGCAAAACGATCCCACTTAGGTACTTCGAGAGGACCCGCGCAGTATCTGCGATCGTTTCACCTCGTCCGAGCTGGAGATCATTCCAGTTCAAGTAGATTGGATATCCGCCCAGCTCGACTGTAGCAACTTCAAACGCCGTTCGTGTTCGAGTCGAGGGCTTTTCAAATATCATCCCCAAGGTTTTGTGCTGCAAACCTTCTGAGAACGTCCCTTGTGATCGTTCATCTTTGAGACGGACAGCAAGCTGCACAATGTCGAAGATTTCGTCTTTGGTTAAATCACCGATAGAAATGAGACTCTTCATCTTGGTCCTCTGGGGGCGAGTTCTTAACTGCCCCCTCGGATGCGCTTCATGTGCTCGATACGACTCTGTACGAGTTCTCTTTTCCCGATATCGTGCCTTGCGAACACGTCGCCCTTTATGAATTGCAGTGCTCGTTCTGCTTGTTGCTCCGCATCATCTATAGTTTCCGCCACGCCGAGGACTGCCAAAGCTCTGGATGTAGTGGTGACGATCGTGCCGTCGTGCTCGTCGACGCTAGCATAAAACAGCGTTGCATCGATCTGATCCTTGTCGATCGTGATCTCGGTTGGTTTGGGGTTTGTGGGGTAGCCAGCTGGCACAACATACTTGCAGACCGTTGCACAAAGTTCGTAGTCAGTCGACTTTAAAGTGCCATCTATGGCCGATTCTGCCAGCTCAACGAAGTCAGATCTGAGGAGCGGAAGTATGTTCATCGCCTCGGGATCCCCGAATCGGCAGTTGTACTCGACGACCATAAGTCCCGTTCTCGTCAACATGAATTGTCCGTAGAGTATGCCTTTGTACGTCATGCCGCTGCTTTTCAGAGCGTCCACCGTGTCTTGCATTATGGCAACGGCAGCGCGGTAGTCCCCCTCATCCATAAAAGGCAGGACGTAAGACTTGTCTGTATAAGAACCCATGCCCCCCGTGTTCGGTCCGAGATCTCCTTCAAAGGCGCGCTTGTGATCTTGAACCGCCGGTGCGGGCGCTACCACGTTCCCGTCGACGAATGCTTGCACGGTGAACTCTTCCCCAGAAAGGCACTCTTCAATGACGACCGGCCCTTTGAGCTTTTTAAGGTAGTCTCTGCCCTCAGGATAGCTGCTGACGATCACGACACCCTTCCCACCAGTCAAACCAACGGGTTTGACCACTAAGTTACCTTCATCGATATTCTCTTTAATGAAGCGATCAGCGGCACTCAAATCGTCGAATAGCGCGTATTTCGGGCATCCTCTGATACCTTGTCGGGACATGAAGGAGCGCGCCCAGCCCTTGTTCGATTCTATCAAAGCTGCCTGTCGCGTAGGTCCAAAAGCACGGACACTGCGATCGTCAAGCACATCGACAACGCCAGCTGCCAGCGGCGCTTCTGGGCCGATCACCACCAAGTCAGCGCTGCTAGCGTAATCTGCCACCTTCTCTACGTCTGTTTCGTTGACGAGGCGGTAATCCTCGCATAATCGGGCGATGCCTGGGTTTTTGTATCTCATCGCAGCGTAGAGCGTTGGCTCTTCCGCGCTCTGCGTTATCGCCATTGCCATCGCGTGCTCACGGCCACCAGAACCTACAAGCAAGACCTTCATGTTGTAGGGGGTAAGTCATTTTACGATAAAAAGCTATCCAGGGTAAAAGAAATAGACAAGTATGGGATAAATAATATATAAATCCTTGGCGTGTTTCGCCAGCATCATCTGTGTGGGCAGCTAATTCAAAATAAACTAAGCAGGAGCAAAAATCGGAACTTTTATAGATCATCACGACCGCCTATGTTGTGGGCCTCATCGAATCAATTCTAACGAGACGGTTGAATGTGCGGCATAGTGGGATGTATCAGCAACCGAAGCGTAACGCCTATTCTAGTCGAATCACTGAAACGGCTCGAGTATCGGGGCTATGACTCTGCAGGCATCGCTACGCTCAACGGCGCTGAAATTGATATAACGAAAACGGAAGGAAAGATCGCTGACCTTGAGAGCATGTTGAGTTTGACCGACCGTGCCTGCGTTGGAATCGGTCACACGCGTTGGGCTACCCACGGGGTTCCCTCGTCCACTAACGCGCACCCACACGTCGACTGTAGTGGCAGCATCGCCGTGGTTCATAACGGCATCATAGAGAACTTTCAAGCTCTGAAAGAGGAGCTCACGAGCAGAGGCCACATTTTTAGCTCTGACACGGATACTGAAGTGCTAGCACACCTCTGTGAAGAGTGCTACAACGGCGATCTCGAGCGTGCCGTGCGTGGGGCACTGCTGCGTGTCGAAGGCTCGTATGCTATCGCGGTCATATCGGACAATGAGCCAGACGTCATCATCGCCGCGAGAAAGGACAGCCCGCTGATCGTGGGATTGGGGGATGGGGAAAACTTCCTTGCGAGTGATATTCCTGCTATCAGGAAATATACAAACAAGGTCATGTACATTGACGACGGAGAAATTGTCCGGATCGAGAGGGACAACGTGACCGTATCGACATTGCATGGTTTGAAAGTTGAGAAGACCATAACAATCGCGGACGGCAGCATACAAGACGCGGAGCGGGGTGGTTACGAGCACTTTATGCTCAAGGAGATCCACGAGCAACCCAAGGCACTGCGCGAGACCATGGAAGATCGTTTGTGCGAGCTCGAAGGTAGCATCGATTTTAAAGAACTTCGAGCGCTCGAAAACGAGATCCAGGACATTGAAAGTATTAGCATCATCGCCTGTGGGACTTCATACCACGCTGGGATTCTCGGTAAGTACATACTCGAGGATCTGCTGCGAATCCCGGTCCGCGTTGAGTACAGCTCTGAGTTTCGCTATAACAACCTCCTTTCGGGCAAAAAATCCCTCGCAATCTGCATCAGTCAGTCAGGTGAGACCGCCGACACACTAGCGGCGATGAATGAGGCCAAATCGCAAGGATACCTAACGCTTGCGATTACGAACGTGGTCGGAAGCACCATCACGCGAAAAGCCGACGAAATTCTCTTAACAAAATCGGGAATAGAAATTGGGGTCGCTGCCACAAAAACCTTCACAGCGCAGATACTGATACTATACATGTTCGGCGTCTACGTGGCGCGACTAAAGAAGCTTACAGACGTTGAGACGTCACGAAATATCATCTCCTCAATGAAGTTGGTGCCGGGCCTTATCGAATCACTTCTCGATAACATCAGCAATATCGAGAAAACTGCTTCTCGAGTTTGCGAATCTGATTGCTGCTATTTCATCGGACGCGGACTTAACTATCCGATCGCACTCGAAGGCGCACTGAAGATGAAAGAGATCTCGTATATCAAAGCTGAGGGATTTCCGGCAGGAGAGCTAAAACACGGCCCGCTCGCCCTTATCACAAGTGGCACGCCGGTAATTGCGCTGGTGCCGAAGGGTAAGACGTATTATAAGATGCTCGGCAACATAAAAGAGGTAAAGGCGCGAAACGCCTACGTAATTGCGATCGCAAACACGTCTGATGACGAGATCGTCAAATATGTAGACTCTGTGATCCAGATACCGGACGTTGATGAATTCTTCTCGCCGATGCTCGCTGCAGTGGTGCTTCAGCTGCTCGCGTACTATGCCGCTAAGTACAAAGGTGCTGAGATCGACCAGCCGCGCAATCTCGCTAAGAGTGTTACGGTTGAATAACCGCTAACGCATCGAGTTCTGTTACCCAAGTTTATTCCAACGGAGCCAAATGCCATAGAGTTGGAACAATCTTTGAACTACGGGCATCATGTGAAGGGTGGCGGTTTGAAATCCTTGGCGGTAGTGGGCATTGCCAGCGTTACAGACTCACATGTCTATGGAAGACGGAGGTGCGAGATGGCTTTGATAGATAACATCAGGGGAATGGCCGCTTCGATCGGCGCTGAGCTCAAGGAGAAGAAGGGGGCTTACACGCTTACGCTCGTGGTCGCGGAGCGCAAGGCGTTCCTCTCAAAGAAAAAGCTCGAGTACATCGCAAGGTTCAGGGTTGACGATGCCGCAAGGGAGCTCAAGTTCACGGAGATGCTGAAAGAGACGGGCTCCGGGGTCTCCGGCGGTGGTGATGGTATCTCCCCGGGGTTCGGGTTCAAGGCCGAGACGTACAAGACGGGAGCAGGCCCCCGGGAGGGCAGCATCACGGAGCAGTCTGACTACTTTGGCAAGCAATATTCTTACAGCTACGACTGGAGCGCTATAAGGACATGGATGGAGCAGGCCGTCCAGGCCTCCGGCTACAGCTTCAGTTACTCCATCACCGGGTGGAAGATTTAGCCGGCGGAGTATCTTTGAAGAGTTGAAAGCGGCACTGCCAACAGCCCGCATGCCTTTCCGGCAGGGTTCGGGATCTCTCAAGTTGAGTTAGCGGATATTTCGTGGTTGATATGCATGTTATAATCCGCTCGGTGACTTTTCACATGTAAGCGGCGGTCTATTGACAAACAAGGGCAGATCAGTTGCATGTTGTTATCTCTACCACCGAGGCTCTAATTACCCAGGAGATTCAACCGTCATTATCACCGATGATCGCAGCGCCATTGACATGAGCGTGTGACTCAAGGGGGTATGACTGCGGCTTGGTGACGGCTGGTATCGGACCCTCTGGCTCGGCGCTAGGCGCACGGCCGCGCGCTTCCTGCAGGTTTGGAAAAAGGTTGGCATACAGATGTCTGTTCGGGGATAGAAGAGGGATATTGAATGAAGGTGTTATTTTGGGTCAGGTCCGCCGGGCCTGGCGGCCACGCACGAACTCCGCAAGAAGGGCATCGAGGTCGTGACCATCGAGGAAAAGGAGAAGGTTGGCGGCCTGTCCGCCAGGCAGGTCGAGGGCGAGCTCATCATGGACCTCGGAGCCCAGATCATGTCTAGGACCATGTACCCGGAGACGGTCGCCCTCTGCGAAGATATCGGGTTGGGCTCCGAGCTGGGCAGGAATCCCGTGCGAATAAGGCTCTATAACAAGGGCACGCCGTATCCGCTCAACGTAAGCCCGTTACATCTGATCATTCTACGCACCTTATTGATCGGACAGGAGCCGTTAAGGCAAATTCACGCGCAGAGCACGACCGTTTGCAGTTACACGAGATTATGCCGCTAGAACGTGCCATTGACACCGGACTTGTGATCCACGGTCCTGAACTCATAGATTCTGGAAAAATCGCTGATATCGTAGAGGCTTTGCGCGCACTTGGGCCGGTATGTGCGCTCGTTGGAGGTACAATGGCCCGCGTCGCTGCCTTAGATAAGCATCTGACGTTCATAGATACCTCTCAAAAAATACACACAAGCGATGCGCTGAATCAGGTCTCAGACAAAGAGGTTCTGGTTCTTGCCAATTGCGGGAAAACGTCTGAAACAGGAACTATCTTCGGCCAGATCGTATCGTCGCGCGTGCAACGTTCTGTTATCCAGGTGGAGCGACCGGGTTTTGTCGATGGAAGCGTCATCCTTTGGCGGGGCGCTGACGGGGACAAGTCCAGCAACGTTCTGTATGTTGCAAGGCACTTGTCTAATCACCTATCGCTTACTCTCATCGAAAAGCAAAAACAAGCCTTATCCGTCGAGCTTACTGGCGATATTGTTTCAAGGCATGTCCACGGCGCCAAGCGAGGAGAGCCCGTTTTAGTTCAGGGAATGGTCGTGGGGACAGTGGTGGGTGACGACGTCGCGGTCATCGCAGAAAGAGGCAGTATCGTCGATATCAGGGGGGTTGCGACGAAAGCCCATGGGCTTGAGAAGATTGCCAGCATTGACCTTCGCACCGCTTACATTAAGACAGGGCACCTCAGAGCGAGCAATGAAGCTTGCGATCGACCCTTTCTAGTACCTTCGCGCCCGTTAAAACGCGGCGCAGTTACGTTTGTCAACCACAGCGCAGAGAGCACGTTGGAATCGGTCAACGAAAAAACGATTTGTGCCGTTACCGTCGGAGACGATACCACAGCCATATGTGGCGACATTTTGTCACGCGCCGGCATTCCGATTATCGGCATCATTGACGGCGACGGCGACGGAATCTACACCGGCGCGTGCAAGGCCGAAGGCTCGATCGTCCTGCTTCTTGAAAACGTAAGTGATGATGATGTGGGCTTCTTGCTCGAAGGAAGTGCGGCGCTAGACCGGAACGACTACACATTGGACGACGTTGTTGACATTGTCACGAACTTTTTGCGGCAATCTGGCGTGGATTTTGTCATAACTCCAACAATTCAAGCGAGAAACCAGCTGCCCTGAGCAGGAGGGCAGCGGAACAAGTTGGCTTTTCCCTAGCCGTGTGAACTTTGCACTGCGCCTGATCGTACGCTAGATGAACGGAGAAGCATCGATCACGCATTCCATGTGATAGGCAGGCAAACGTCTTGTCGTCAGTCTGCTCCAGCAAGGCCACGCATCCGCAAACGAACCTCTTTTGCAGTCCTGTAGCGTTTTTTAACGGGGAGCGATAAGCGGAAATATAGGGTGTTGTTTAAACTCAAATATGGTGAGAACAATGATTCAAAAGAACCCTAAGACAAGCTGGATGGATCCAAAAACGCCGCAAATAGACAGCTCAGCGTACGTTCATCCGTCGGCGGTTGTAATCGGTGACGTCGAAATCCGCTCAAACGTGTTCGTCGGACCGAATGTCTCGATACGTGGCGATGAAGGAGGGCCAATAGTAATCGGCAGCGGCTCCAACGTACAAGATAACGCCGTGATGCACGCCTTGAAGGGAGAAGCAATCAGAATAGGCCAAGAAGTGTGCGTTGCCCACGCAGCCGTCGTTCACGGGCCGTGCACGATCGGAGACCAAAGCTTCATTGGATTCGGTGTGACGATTTTCAAAGCAAATATCGGCAACGGCTGCTTCGTATCGACAAGAGCACTCGTAACGGGCGTTGACCTGCCGGATGGTAAGTTCGTCTCAGACGCGCAAGTTGTTGACACCCTTGCGAAGGTTGCTGCGCTTGGTGATGTCCCCGAACCTCAGCGCGAGCTTGCTGCTGAAGTCGTTGAAGTGAATAAAGAGTTCGCTCAGGGCTACCAACTTCTCGAGCGCTGAGCGACGATTTAGGTTAATCAGAGTAGATCGATGTAATATAACCGCTAGCCCATCTTCTCGACGATCTTTTGCAAAAGATCTTTGATGTCCTTGACATCATGGTAGAATTCCAGCCTCATCTTGAATTCCGCGACGTCGTGATACTCCGGTTCATGCTTATATTCTTCAATGACTTCATTTATCATTTCTTCACGTGTAGGCATACAAATCACCAAGCTTAGTTTAACTCAAACCTCTTTAATCTTTCTAATTTGAACTCAGATTACAAAGTATCCGAGCGCAGTCCACCGGACGTTCTGCCTATGAGTTGCATCGAGGACCCTCTTTGCTGACGGTCTAGCGTGTCTCTCTCTAAGACTTGAACTCAAAGATGCGTGGTTTGCCTCGCAACGACAAGGAGAAGGAGGGAGGATGATCCGCTGGGGTGGGTTCTGATCTTGTGCCACCCTACTCTCACATCGACTCGCAAGCTCAGCGCAGCGAGCGACTGCTTGACTAGTCGAGGCCAACGCGACTTGCGCTCTACTAGAAGTCGTCTCGCGGCTATGTCGTCTAACACTCGGTGCGCGCGGACATCGCAGACCTGAAGTGAACGTATGAGCAACAAGTCCCCGTGCAATGACGCGCCTGTTCAGTGACCCAAGGCTAATCGACCAGAGCCCTATCAGCGATGATTCTGTCCTCTTCTGACTGTTCTAGCTTTTTTCGAATTCGTGTAAGCAAACCCTCATGTGTCGCTACCTCGCTCAAATCGCAAGCGATCCCCTTGGTAAGTAGTTTGTTTTTGTCTACATCCTTCAAGTGCTTATCAAAGGAATCTTGAGGCGGCAGCTGCTTTAGCACCGCAAATTTACTCAGTCGAGTAAGGTCGAGATCGCGGTATCGGCCAAGCAAGACACTACCCTCAGGATCTTCAATCACCACGAGTGCGCCTTCAGGACTCGCCACAAAATTGTCGATTACTCCGAGACGAGCATTAGCGGTGTCGCGCACCTCAACCCCGTAAAGCGCGCACAGGAAATGGGATTGTTTTGCCGTGTCGTTCGTAAACTCTCTCGCGCTGCGCGTCACTACTCTTCCGTTCGACGTTTGAACATCTTGTTGGGTGAAGTAGTATCTCATGTCGGGATTCTCGCCCTTTTCGACGAGATAATAGACGTCTCCCTCGTTTGATATAGCGACATCGCTTACTTTGCCCAGCTCTAAGTTGTCTTCTGTCACTGCGTCTTTTCCTAGATACATGAACCACCCTCCTTTTTACGTACTAAGTACGGACGTATGCTTAAGTTAACTTCCCTTAATACGGGCCGAATTATCAAGAAAGAGCATAAAATGGCGCCTTCTTGCAGCTCAGGCATCTTTTTCGCAGGAGCTTTTTTTGCCTTTGCATCTCTCTAGCGCCTGAAGCTCTCAGCTCAGCATGCATTCTAGCAAGGCGTTTATGCACAGCTTTGATGGAATCTAATCATAATGGACTAAAGAGTTGTTCTGGTCTTTGTAATTCTACTAACGCAATAGCCCCCTTGTAGAAATGTGAAAGTTCGAGTCGTAACCTCAGTGAGACATAAGTACATATTGGGAAGAAGACACCACCGACACTTAAAAAAAAACGCGATGTGAGATCCGGCCAGTAGCCCCTTTAGAAAAAAAAAAAGCTCCAGATCATCAGCATCATAGTAGTGAAACATAAGAGTTTGGGCAAAACAGGCAAGTGCTCACAAGCTTGAATGGAGGTACTGCCCTCCGTGAAGGCTAGGATTGTGAAAAAGGGGCGGTAAGCAAGCCTGATCTTGACCCGTTCGGCTCATTTTTTGTGCTGACGCTAGCGTCATATCCGTGAGAGAGAACTACAATGTAAAACAAAAAAAGGTTTTACGTGCGACCGTGGCTCTGAGTGTAGGCGATAACGTTGCAACTGCGTATTCCACACTCATTAGTGGAAAAGGGGGTACGTGTGCTCAGCATACCCCGCTCGCGAGTTTCATTTGAGCATCCTTACGTCGCAGAGGCGGCATCAGCGAAATTACAATATCAGCGGGCTTATGATGACGATGCCTTCCCTGCCCGATGCTATTGAGACTTGTTCTGACGACTTCGGCGAACAATCAGCGACGCATTTGGCGCATAGTTTGTGGTCCGGCGTTTTGAGTCCGTTCTCGCATACTATATGTGGGTCGAAGTAGAATAGGTGTAGGCGCGCTCCGTTGTGCCCACTTTTAGAGCTTGCACGGCTTGTTCACCTCCTTTGCAGTCATTGAAAGCAGGAAGGACGATGCCGTCCTTACTTCGTGCGACAGGAGCGCCTCATTAAGGACGCGAACTTGTGCGGTTCAAGCGTAGTGGCCACGACCCTTTCTACGGGGAGGGCACAGATCTCTTCTGCACGCCTGATGGGGTTGTATTTCAAATACGAACAAATGTCTCATTTTTCGGAAACGGGACGCAAGAGACTGGGAGCTTACCCCGCTAAGCGCGGAAGAGGCGATGATCCTGTATAACAACCTCACTCATAGAAGGCTCGAATTCAAAGACGCTTTTCCAGCCATCGAACTCGCAGATTGAAAGCGAGCAACTGCACGACGGAACCGCGAACAACAGCCACCCTCGAGAAAATCAAAGGCCTGAAAGAGACGAGCGGGAAAACGTGGCGTGCACAGGGTGCAGCGCACCTAGCAACTGCAAATCTTTCGCACAGATTCTATCTTTCAGTTCAAAGCGACCTCGAGGCGTCCGAAGCCTACGCGTAAACGCGAAGCGGCGCGAGCACAAACATTTAACAGCAAATGTGACAATCCAAAGGGATATCGCTGCGCTCCGGTCAGCCCCTGAAAGGATCCCAATGGACAGACCGGTAAAGCCCAATGCTAGACCGACGATACCCAACGCATTTGAATCGCGGCTAACTTCCAATGAGATGCGTCAGTGAGCGCTGCTCCGGCGCACTTGAACAAGCATGTGAACCTTTTTGCGCCACACACAACTCATCAGCGCTTCTCTTACGGGCGCTCCCAAGAAGGAGGCCGAGCTCGAGCGGGAGTTCAGTCGCTAAAGCGGCGAGGAGGGACCAGGAGAAAGCGATCTGGAGCTGTGCCACCAGATCCACAAAAAAGCTCACGACGATGCCTGTCAAGCCCGATATCTGGAGTTCAACTAATACACTGGCCACGAGGGCGGGCACGAGGTCGCAGATGAGATGAGTCCCATGATCCGCGGCGATATGCATCAGAAGGGAAACGGCAAGGCAGCCTGCGTGAACAGCAAAATCCCTGTCAATTCGTGGCATTTTCATCACGTCAACCTCCGACCCAAACTGTGCTAAGAAGGCTCATAAGGCCGCGTGAGGCAGCGATTTCGTGGAAAAGCGTGAC
>JBAULJ010000028.1:0-12325 GCA_049578125.1 Halobacteriota archaeon | reverse complement strand
ATCCTCAATAGCAGTGGATCCGTGCTCCGTTCGGTCGTTATTATGTGTTGTGCTTGTTCGGCCACTGGACCGGCGTCAGCATAATTGTACGCGTACTGGATGCAGAACGAATCGAGAGCAGCGAACTTGGTAAAAAGATGTGAGTGAGAATCGAGAAACTGGTGAAACATTCTGATTCTTATGTGCGGTGAAGATACTAGATCGGCCTCTACGCTGCCGTGCTCGTCTTGTCGATCTGATGCGATTGGTGATGGAGGTATGGGTAATGACGGAGGGACTGGCGATCGAGGGAGTGGCGATCGAGGGAGTGGCGCAGAGAGCTCCTGCTGATCACGGTGTGCGTTCCGCGGTCGACGTGCAAATCGATCTCTCAGTCGTGTAGCGATCCCAAATGCTCCAGATGTGGGTTCATCCGCCGTTGTACGTGGCTCCCGAGCTTGCTCCCTCCGACGACGCTCGCTATGTGCCTTTGCATAGGCAATCAGTTCGGCGCCGTAGCGTCGTCCTGCATCCTCTCGCTCGCGCTCCCGCTGCACCTCCTCTCGCGCGCCGGGCAGCACCTCGCGCGCCCGCACATAGTCGGTGATGAGGTCATACGTCATGCCTGCCGCGCATTTCGCCTCGACAAAGTGCAGATCGGTGAGGGTCTGTTGAAGCTCCTCCCAGAGCGTGCCCTTACGCTGCTGGTAGGGCAGCTCCGAGGCCACGCGATGGTCCAGCATCCGCCGCTGAGCGTCCTTAAACAGCGGGTGGCTGCGGCGATCGCCGAAGTACCGGGCGAGCGCAGCGTGGTGCTCGTGCCCAGCGAGGTACCGAGCAGCTGCACCCTCTGCGAGCGCCCGGTGGTAGAACCCGATGAGACTCGTCTGGTCGGCCCGCCGCTCGGTGAGGTACGGCTCGAGGTCGAAGAAGAGTCGCGACCAGACGACGACGGGGAGGCGCCGTTCGGGAGGGGTGTGAAAAGCGCGTGCGGTGAAATCATCGAACACCTCTTCATCGCGCGAGAGGACGTCGAGGAGCTCGTCCTCGGTGAGGCCTCTGCGAGCAGCAGAGAGGTAGCCGAGGCAGTGTGCCACGAAGAGCTGACCGTGCTGCGTAGGAGACTCAAGACGCTCGAAGAGGTCGGTAATGATGCCGTGAAGGTCGGGGCTCAGCGGTTCACATGGAGTGTAGGACCGCCACCGCTGCGCCTCTTCAAACGCGAGCCTCAAGTACAGGGGCAACCCGTTTCCGTCAAACTTGGTGAGGACCTCTTCACGTTGCTGCCCTTGCAGGGTGCGGTGCGCCTCGCTGAGCCACCGCTCGAGTACCGCTCGCCCCTCTTCAGGTGGCATCGCCGGAAGATCAGTGATGAGCGGGGGCGTACCGCGGCGCGCGAGCGCGTCAAGCGCCTCGCCAGGGAGTATCGAAACGACGAGACGGACGTGTGGAGGCACCTCAGCGGGAAGCCACGCGAGCAGGTGCGCGTTATCAGTGCGAGAGAGCTGGTCGAGCGCGTCGAGAACGATGATCAACGGGCTCTCAGGCGTGGCGAGCGCGAGCCGTTCCGGAATCGCTTTTACGAGACCTTCATAATCGGTCGGGGCCGCGCCCTCATCTTCACCGTACATGCGGGACACCTGGCGCAAGAGGCTCTCGAGCAGCGAACGGCCATCAGAGGAGCCTGGGGTCGCTCCGATGAAGCGGCAGACCACGGATTCACACGGACCGTGTGCGGGTCCGAAACGGTCGCACGCGTCTCGTGCCGCACGAGCGAGGAGCGATGATTTCCCGACGCCTGACACCCCGCGCACGACGAGCGGGCGCTGCTCATCGCCACCGAGGTACTCCGCGATCTGCCTGAGAATGTCTTTCCGCCCCTCAAAATGAGCTATATGCTCGTCAGCGAACGCCCAGTGGTCTGCTTGCTCCTGATCGATCTCGTCAACGTGCTCGAACGTGTCGGTTTCATTGATGATGGTCGCCGACAGCGAGGAGTATACATCTTCACAGAGCTGGGCGAGGTGATCAGTCGTGATCGGACTTGTCTCTGCGGTCGTCCCCTTCTGCCACTGTGCCGAGTAGGTGAAGGTGTTGCCGGGCAGGTACGCGTGGAGTTCTTCCTTAAGGTGATTGAGCCGTTCAGACGCCGCGCGATCGAGTTGTCCATCATCAGTGAGATCTATAAAACCGTGCGCACGCGTGTCGTGTGGCAGCCCTTCAATCGTCCGAAAGAAACAAAATACGTGCTCATCGGCATGAGGCACGTTCAGCGCGCCGTAGTAGATCTCCTGCTCGGTCGCAGAGCCGAAGAAGTCGAGGTGCTCTGCGTCGCTGATCTGCATTTCGCTCGTCGCCGCCTCCAAGACGGAGCGCAACCTCCGTTCGACCGGCTCCCACGTAGCAGGGTCCTCATAGTCTCCGGTGCGCGGCTGCAGGCAGAACACAGCAGGCACGGCGTTGTCGTCCCGCTTGTACCATTGCTGAAGCAGCTCCTCGTCTTCGGCATTCACACGCTGAATAATAGGGTCGAATAATGCAGCTTGGATTTCATACGGCGCCGGCTGCCACCCATACCGGTCCCCCAACAACACGATGAAGTTCGGCTTCAGCTGTGTGTGCTGACAGCGCTCGATCTCCTCGATGCAGATCGGCACCGTTCGCTGGTCGAGCGCGGCCTCCTCGCGCACCCCCCAGCGTAAGTCGATGGCTTGAAAGCGGCAGCCGTGCTCTTGGCAGAGCGCTCGCAAGCGCGGGAAGACCTCCCGCTGTAGGGCGTTGCGCTCCTCGATGAGGTCGCTGAACGTGGAGCTCACGAAGACGCGGAAGGTGCGAGAAGAGTGGGGCATAGTGCGGACCTACTCGTTTAATTTGACGACCGTATATCCTGCTTCCTTGAGGATCTCGGGAATGCCACGTACGAGTTCACGATCCTTCTCTTTTTCCTCCTCGGGCATTTTCTCCCACGGGAGGAGGCATTGATTCACTTTTTTTGCATAATCCGTTTCGGGGGCATACGACCAGCCGGCGTCTAACTTCGATCGCATCCAGCGCTCGTGTTCTGCCTCAGAGAGTTGTTCAAGCACGTCGCCGGGGAAATTGAAGGGCGGCTCATTGCTCCGAGCCGGAATCATGACATAGCCGGCTGTCGCCAACTTAACCGGGATATCGCGCACGTTCAGCTCGTTCTCGCGCTGAAGAGTGGGGAGGAGCGCGTCATATTCGACGAGCGCGGGATGGGTCTTGAGCACCTCATCGGTCTTGTCGCCGTATTTATAGCCAAGACTTCTGAGCCGCTTACAAAAGATAGCGTGCGTGGCCCTGGCGAGCTTATCGAGTATTTGACCTTTCAGTTCAACCTGTTGCACGAGAGACAGGAAGCATTTCCCATCTACGTGCAGGTCCAGCTGGGATTCGGGTGGTAGACTGGAGCGTTCGAAGGCGGTCTTGCCCGTCAACTGGCTCATGGCGATAATCGACTCAATTGAACGCGCCCCGTGCTTGTAGTCGCTCGTTGTCAGGAGGGCGCGCAGTACGCCGGAGTCGACGTTGAGCAGTTCCGTGCCGCCGCGTTTCTCGAATAAGTGCGGCGAACTGCGCTCCAGGCTCGAGCGCAACAAAATTGCCCGGCGGATGACGAAATACGGGTCTGCCGCCTTGTTCACGTCGCTTCCCCTGACCCGGTTGGGGCCTAGGACGTTGATATAGCCCTTGAGCCGGCTGATGAAATCGGGCCCCTTGGCCGCTAGAAACTCCCCCGACTTCAGTCCCTCACCAAAGGCGGCCATGCTGTAGGAGGTTCCGCCGGCGAAGACGAAGATCGATCGTCCGATCGGGTGGGTGATCTGGCCATCCTGGAATGTGCCATCCTGCATGGGCGCGAGGAAGTAGCGCAACCAGCCGAGCTTCATCCCGTCTAGGGGGGTGTCGAACTCGTCCCAAAACACAAGCGGGATCTTGCCACTAAGGCCCACGTCGCGGACCTGGTGGAAGGCCGAAAGCAGATTCTCCGCCGAATCGAACTGGGAGAGATTGAACTCAAGCACTTTGATCTCGCCGGGGAGCAGCGATTTTGCGATCTGCTTGATCCCGAAGGACTTACCCGATCCCGGAGGGCCGAAGACCGCCACTGATAGCGGGCGTTTCTGCGGTGCTTGCTTACAATATTCAAAGACCAGATTGCGGATGCTGCGGAAGCTTTCGATCTCCTGGCGGTCTACGGTGAGGAGTTCGCCAAACTGGCCCCAGGGTACCTCCTCCAGGGCGGTTTTAGGGCCTTCCCGAACGACGCGCGTGGCGACCGTGTCGAGGGTGTTTTTGTAGCGGTCCTGCAGGATGGTCCAATACCCTTCGACGAGCGATGTCTCTGCCCCTTTCTTATCGATGAAACGCATCGGGTCCTGGACCGAGGCGACCGTAAACTGCGTGGTCGGCTGCGCGAGGGTCGCCGCGACCTTGGCTATGGGAAACGTGAGTTCGGCCGTGGAGGGCGGTGCACCCCGTTCACCGTAGCCTTCCTTGTGGAGGGTCCTGATGGCGGCGAGCCCGGCCATGATTCCCGTGTCGATGTCCTGTTCCTGCGTGTTGAGCATCACTTGGCGGGCAATGCTGGCAGTGAGGCAGGTGGTATAGCCGATCATCCCTCCTGGGTGCTGTTTCTCCCACATCCCCTCCATGACCTGTGGATCGAAGAAGAGAGCACATTTAAAGTTGGATTGTCCGTCCCCCTCGTGCCGGGATAACAGGATTGCTCCGGCAGTCCCGAACGAGATAATAACGTGCGCGCAGTGCGAAAGCGAGTTGATGGACGGGTTGTGGACGAGCTCCCAGAAGACATCCTGGGCTGTGCGCTCCCACGAGAGTTCCCGGCTGACCTGCACCTCGGTCAAGCGCAGGTCCTCCACCGTGGCGACCGCGATCAATCGGTCGGAGCAGTTGCGGTGCAAATGTTCCCAGAGCGGACCCTGGGCCAGAGGGCTTGCCATCTTGAGCAAGATCCAGGGATGGTGCGTTCCTTCGGCGGTAAGTGCCGACGGCCAGAGCTCCGGGTGGTCTCTGAACCCCAGGCCGGCATCGTCGAGGATCACCAGGTCGGCATCGGGCGTATCGTCGACCACCGTTTGCCATTCGTGGACAGAGTCGCTTCGCGCCCGGTCCATGCCCAGGAACTCTTCCACCCGCCAGGCAGTTTTTTCTTGATCGAGCGGGGCCTTCTCGCTGTACTTGAATAAGGACCACATGGCATACGAGTGGTGGTACTCGGGATTGTCCGTGTGCACGATGCCGGGGTCACGTGGCGCAGCCGTCTGGCGGAGGGAAAACTGCGCGGATCCATTCCGGTGCAGCTCCTGAGCGGTCGTCTCGACCAGGTCTGCCAGCAGGGCACTGCCACCACGCTGCCAGTAGATGCAGGTCGTGTCATCCGCGCTCCAGAAGGACAGGTCGCGTTTACACCGGCGTGCGCGTGCCAGATTCCAATCCATGGCGACGTCCCCCGTCACGATGACTATTTTATCTGCATTGTTATCGCTCATTATGTCAACCTCATACATCTCTCGGGCACGTTCTATGTTCAATCAGATCGGGCGTTGTGTCTCTCGATGCAGTCGCTCAACACGGAGTCACGAAGATCCGAACGATCGTAGCCGTTTGCACCATGTCTAATCTTGTAATGTTTGGGCACAGATCCTATAAAGAGGTTGAGCGACGCTCATGCTGACGCTAAGAGTTCCCGCCCTATAAAGCCACCTCGTCTATCAGAGAGCCTAATTCATTTTATCGCCGTGTGAAGGCTTCTTTTCGAAATTGGAGCCCTTGGTGAGCTTATTTTGAGAACGATCAACGACCTTCACTAAGAAAGCAATTCCGTTTTCGTAGAACGTTTGATAGATCTCCGCTAGCGAACCTGCTAACTCATGAAATTCACGAGGAAGCCGGATAATCGGATAAGCGTGCGATGGTTTCGAGCTTTGGACGCTTATTGTGTGTGTGCAGATCGGTTGCACGTTCGGTCAAACGCCGTTGAGGTAGGTAACTTTTCCGCCTTTGACGGCAGACGCTGCGCGTAGCAAAAACATGCAGCTGCGCCGCGCTGCAACCACACAAGTTTTTTAGTGTGAGGGCGCAGTCTAATGTAACTCTGTCCTTCAACGTCTACCGCCTAATCGCAAGACACGACCAAGAAAATAGAGGGTGAATGTTCGAAGATTACAAGTATGATCCGCTCTACGGCGTGCTTGACGAATCAAAAGAGTTGTTATTCTTTGAAAGACACTTCGAGAAGCAGCTTGATCGACTCAAAGGCATAAGCAATTTGGGCATTATTCCTGAAATCTTCAAGAGAGCGAAATACTCAAAATATGAGCACGCTTTGGGAACAACGCAACAGGTCATAAGCCTACTTGAAGTGTTGAAGTGGAAAGCACAAAGAGATGAGGGGGGCGATCCATTAGCGGGTCACAGACGGTCTTTGTTGCTGGCCTCACTATTCCTACACTTAGGCCACTTTCCTTTCACTTACTCGACAGAACGCGCTCTTCTTCTCGCTAGTACGTGGAAAGGTAGGCGAGACAATCGTGCTAAGTCTTACATTACGTACGTAGTATCACTGGCGCTCGACCACGCCATCGATGAAGATGATGAATCGAAAAGGCGTTCCAAGCTCACAACCATCTTGGCTAGGTTATACTCACTAAAAGACTGCAGAGAGTTTTACAAATATCTAGGAACCAATCTTCTCATTAGAAAAGGGCAGTTGTTGTCCGACTTTTTCGCCGGTTTTGACTCCGAAGAGCTCAAGGAAGTCACCAAGAGTCTGATAGATCCGCAAAATCACGGTTACAAGTACTTGATGCTTGCAGACACGGTTGATTTTGTGCAGCGGGATGCGTTATATTTGGGAGCTGTCAGACTCAATATATCTGCTGAGCATTTGTATGGGCAGCTCTCAAAAGATCGAAGGATGATAGAGAGCGTAATAAGGCTAATTGATGCTGAGATATACGAGGGGCGTATCCTGCGCGCCGGTGAAAGTTATCTTAGCGATATTTTTTACAAGCGTCCTAAAGTCGCTTGGTTCACTAATTTGTACGAAAAGATCCTTGCTTTCTTGATCAATCATCCGAGTTTTGAATTTAGCTGGTTAGAAGAACTAAATGACGCCGAATTCAAGAATATCATTATTGGTAATTTCGATAAGACTCACCAATCTCGGTTCCTGCCAGGTAGATGGGCCAATCGAGCTAAGCAGTTGTTTGACGGCAAGTACAACTTTGACAAGGTTTTTTCCATCAGTCAATTGGATTACCGTCAAGACAAAGACATTATAGATCTTGAGTGTGAGCTAATCGGAGTCAGCAAAGGATCGCCTGCCTATTTTTCATATCCTTTTCATCGTGGCGTATTATTGCTTACACACTACGCGGCAACCAAATCTGCGATCTTTCCCGGCTTTGCAAAGTTTTCGCTTGAGCTTTTTCAGGAACGAGCACACAAGAAACTCTTTCCATTGCTGAGCGTTGCGAAGCAAATCATTCCGCTTATTGAGCCGTTTGGAGTAGACGAATTGCGCAAAGGGATCGGCGATTACGTTTCGTGGTCAAATTTGATGGAGTTCTCAAATAGCAAGATTGAAGA
This sequence comes from Halobacteriota archaeon, assembly GCA_049578125.1. Lineage (GTDB taxonomy): Archaea > Halobacteriota > Bog-38 > Methanoflorentales > Methanoflorentaceae > Methanoflorens. The sequence goes on along the minus strand of JBAULJ010000028.1, from coordinate 4,711 downwards.
AAAGCTTGGCGACGCCCTAAAAAGGCTTAACGATGAGACTGACAACAGTGGAGAATTCACCGAATCTTTTTTTCATCATTTGGGTGGACTTACGTCTTTCGGGCCGATTCTGATGAAAGCATTCCACAAAATGGTTACGGAAATTGACTTGGATGTTATACTTGATCCCAAAAAATTCGGCGTCCAGATGGACAACCTGAAGTTCAAAATAGTAATAGCCGTAATCTTGCATTCTCCCGTTAGATCTTTACAGCAAAAAAGAGTTTCCCAGTTTCTCAATGAAATCCGCAGGAAGCTAACAGAGATGATGCAATCGTCAAAAGCTGAGGAGCTGGGCCATATCTTTGAAACACTGTGCGCCGTGGACTTAATACTTTCTAAAAGAGGATCATTTTAATTCTTCTTGTATCGATCGACAATACGTAATCCGCAAAAACGGCGAACCGAGAATGAATATGATATTATTGAGTTTTTTTGGATGATAGAAAAAAAGCAGGATGCAACGTGTACGCCTGTTCGATAAGCAGGGCGTACGAGCGCGATAATAAAACGAAACTTGAGAAAATTGTCTCTGAAATAGATAAGAAATTTGAAGATGCAGTTGTTAAGGCATACTACATGGTACCGACTGACCGAGCAAGCAACGATTGGAATCCAGAACTAGTGGAAGCAAGTTTACTGTAGTGAGCTGCAATCTGAAGATACGGCGCCCGCTTGGTGTTATTGCGCAACTACAGTCGCCTCGGCTTCTGGAGCCTAATCTTCGGCGGTTCCAAGAGCAGAAAAAAGAACTATGATCGGGACTCGAAAAGGTAAGCATCTTTGTGAGATGCTTTCAACAGCCCACTTGCATGGTCGTACAAACTCCGAACGAGTCGCCAGTCACCGTTGTGTGAGAGCCGAGCCACTAGCAAACGCCAAAAAATTGCAGCAATCAGCCTCGAGCGCCACGTTTCTTCACGCGGTCAAGCCGCATGTCGCCGTGATTTCGGTCGGGTCGGCAGGGCACGATTGTAGTGACGACGAACGGGCAGACGGTGGATGTGGGAACGGCGCGATAGTGAGTAGACTAGATTTCAACGAGGTTTTACCCGGCCATTCATGCGTAACTCTCAATGGCAGAATCAAGTCAATCCGGACCTTAGAAGAAGGGATACTCCCTTCAGAACGTTGGCTAAGCGACTTACTATTGGGTCAACATCGAAGTACGCTGCGAGAATATCTTTCTGAACTTTTTCGATCTTCGCTAGATATTCAACAAACTTACCCAACCATTTCAACTGTCAACAGGTAATCGAAATCCCCTCGTGCAATGATTAAATAGTTAGAACACCTAATTATTAGAAGATGCAATTATTATGACCGTAGATCTAGAAGAATCCGCCCGTAAGCTGCTTGAAGTGGTTCCAATTATTATGCAAGATATACGATCTGAGATGCGCAGTCGACGGTCACTAGACTTGACCGTCCCTCAGTTCCGCGCATTGGCTTTTGTGAACCGCAATGCAGGCTCCTCACTTTGGGAGGTGGCACATTACATGGGGCTGACCCCCCCTTCCACGTCTAGGCTTGTGGACGGTCTCATCGCGCGCGGTTTGATGGCACGGAAAGACCATCCCGCTGATAGACGACGTGTAAGGCTCACCGTCACAGGTCATGGGCTGGCGATTTTGGAGGCCTCAACCCAAGGAACTTTGTCATATCTAGCAGACAAACTAAGCGGTGTGGATGCTGACAATAGAGAAGTCATCGACAAAGCCGTGGAAGCGCTGCGAACGGTCTTCGCTACCAGCACATGAACAAGAGTGGCGACGTATGACTATGTCTATCCTCACAACAGAGGACCTCACTGGTAGGTTTGGAGAGCTGAAAGCCGTCAATGCCCTGAGCGCACCCCCCAGCTTCACGCTCGACAACGACAGGAAGCCAATTCTTGTAGTAAGTAACCTAAGCAAAGGGTTCGGCAAGGTTACGGCAGTAGATGCCATCAACTTCGAGGTGTTTGAGGGCGAAATCTTCGGGCTAGTCGGCTTGAACGGAGCTGGGAAGACAACAACGATGTTAATTCTGTCATCTCTTCTAAATCCTGATTCCGGCAGCGCAACCGTGTGCGGTTATGACGTCGTGAAGGAGAAGGATGGCGTGCGGCGTTCTATCGGGTTCGTATTCGAGGAAGAGGCTGTTGACATCTACCTTACGGGCAAGCAGAATCTGGATTTTGCGGCACGCATGTACAGTCTCGCAAGACAAGAGAGGGAGAAGATGGTGGCTGATGTCTTAAAGACTGTTGGATTGGAACAGCATGCGAATACGAAAGTAAAGGATTATTCCGGGGGGATGCTGCGAAGGCTTGAGATAGCAAGAGGAATGCTGACCTCTCCTAAGGTTCTCCTCCTAGACGAGCCGACGATAGGGCTGGACGTGCAGACGCGAAGATACGTTTGGGATTACATCCGGCGAGTGAACAAGGAGATGGGGGTAACTGCTCTTTTGGCTACGTCATATCTTGACGAAGCTGATTATCTCTGTAACAGAATAGCAATTTTGCACGAAGGCAAGATAGTAGCGTCAAATACCCCTGAGGCACTAAAAGACTCAATCGGTGATAATCTGATAACGCTTAAGTTATCAAAGGGCTCTCAGGAAGAGTTTGCAAGATTGCTGCGGGAGATGACCTGGGCAAAAAGCGTTGAAAGTCAAGGCCAAGGCGCATTAGTGCTGAGCCTTAAGGACAAAAGCATAGGGATACCAGAGATCGTGAGAATAGCCAAAACACACGGATTTAGGGTCTCCTCTATAAAATCAAGCACGCCAAGTTTGAATGATGTTTTATTGCATTCGCCCAGAAGAGCGTAGAGGAGCACGATGAAAGATGGAAGACGTAATAGAGGTACAAGAGCTTACGAAGAAGTTCGGCGACTTTGTTGCGGTTGACCACATCAACTTCACAGTCAAGAGAGGTGAAATATTCGGGTTCCTCGGTCCAAACGGAGCTGGAAAATCAACGGCCATAAAGATGCTGACAACACTGCTGCATCCGACTTCAGGTTCAGCCGAGATCTGTGGGTACGACGTGGTCAAAGATAGTGACGAAGTCAGAAGGCATATAGGAATTGTTTTCCAAGATCGATCCAGCGATGACTATCTAACGGGCAGACAGAACCTTGATTTTCACGCACGAATGTACGGGATGAGCAAGGAGGATAGGGAGAGCAAGATAGGGGAGGTCCTTGATTTGCTTGAGCTGAAAGGAAAAGACAACATCAAGCTTCACAATTTGCCAGAAGGCGTTCGTCGTCGATTTGAAGTGGCAAGAGGCTTCATGACTCGTCCGGACGTCGTGTTCCTCGACGAACCTACCATAGGATTTGACATAAAGGCGAGGATGGATTTATGGAACCAGATAAAGACGGCTAGGGGGAAGGAGGGAGTAACCGTTTCGCTCACTACGCATTTCATAGAGGAGGCGAACTATCTCTGTGATCGCGTGGCTATCATCGACAAGGCAAAGATAATAGCGCTGGATACGCCTCGGAAGCTGAAGGAGGCTGTAGGTTCGGATTTAATCTCACTTCAAATCGCTGACGGAGGAGAGAGACGGGCTACGTTCATGGAGAAGGTAAAAGAGCTTGACTGGATAAAGCGTGTTGAAGAATACAGCAATTCGATATTGTTAAACGCGGAAAGCGGTGAGGGAAGGGTGGCTGACCTCATAGATTTTGCAGATACGCATGGATTTGTCATTACATCTATAGATGAGCATGAACCGAGCCTCGAGGACGTCTTTTTGCACTTCACCGGCAGGACAATAAGAGAAGCTGGAGGCGGTGTGACAGAGATGAGTTTGGAAAGAAACGTGAGGGGGGCGGTAAGGTAAAATGGAAGTGCAAGAAGTAAAGCAAAGACCCCTGTTTGAGGGCGAGCCAATTTACAGCATGTGGTTGCGGGAATTGATACGATTCTTCGCCATGCCCTCGCGAATCATCGCGACATTCGCCTCGCCGTTAATTTGGCTTGTTTTTTTGGGTATTCCATTGAGTCAGGTCTTTCTAAGCGGAGCAAACCAGAGTATAACCGGGGGATTGCCCTTCTTCGCGTTCATCGTTCCAGGAATTGTCAGCATGGGCTTGCTATTCGGGGGCACGAATAGCGGTGTCACCGTCCTCTGGGACAAGGAGTTCGGTTTCCTGAAGGAAGTGATGGTCGCTCCTGTACGGCGCACATCGCTCATGATAGGCAGGAGCTTAGGAGCGCTGACGATCGCAATCATTCAAGCTCTGACCACGATAGGAATCGCTCTCGTCCTCGGCACATGGCTTGGCTTCAGAATAATTAGCGTTGCTGGTTTTCTCTTGGCGATGGGCTTCATGATTATTACCTTCTTTGCCTTCGTTGGTTTCGGCTTGACGCTTGGCGCCTTGATCGAGAATACCGAGGGATTTATGACTATTGTGCGCATGATAGAGTTTCCGATGTTTTTCCTGTCTGGTGCCTTATTGCCAATTACCGTGATTAAGGGCATACCTGTTTTGTATCAGCTACAATTCATCAACCCCCTTACGTATGGCGTTGACGGGATACGGGGGCTCCTCACCGGCGTATTCCTCCTTCCGGTATGGCTTGATTTCACTGTCATTGTCGCTTTCGCACTGCTATTCCTTTTCCTCGGTGCCTACACTTTTTCCAGGATGGAAGTTGACTAAATGTATAC
>JBAULJ010000027.1:0-7075 GCA_049578125.1 Halobacteriota archaeon | reverse complement strand
CAGACTAATTGAAAACGTAGCAATATAAAGTATGCGGGGATTGTGAGGGCAAGCATATCTCTGCGAGCTCTGAAAAGACTGAAGAAGTGTTTAATAGTTCCGAAACAATTGCAGTACTATGTCAGTGGCGTTGTCCTTACAAGAAGAATACCTAGTCAATCAAAAAATTTCGTTTTTAACTCACAAGGCGAAGCATCTGGCGCAAGAAATTGAACAAGAAATCGATGAAAAAATGTGGGACCTCCAAATTGAAAAAATCGGCAACCACGAGTTCAAAGCAACGCTTGTCGTACGAGAACCGATGATTTCAATTGATACAGGCGACGTCGTGACCTACAAAGGGGTCCCGAGAAAATTCACAGTCAGGAGCCCTTCGCTCGAGTATCTGCTAGACGCCATTGAAAAGATCTTGATCGAACAGATCGAGGAGATCAAGAGATCCTCCGGCGTTTGACAGTTAAGTCATAAGAAAGCACTCGACGAGTTGCCTAGCGTCGTCGCGGGTCGGCGATTTCGCCCGCGAGTGCTGTCGCTGCGGCCGTAGCGGGAGACGCAAGGTATACCAGCCCATCCGCACCCATTCTGCCCTTGAAGTTTCTGTTGGAAGTTGAGAGACAAGCCTCTCCACGTCCCAAAACGCCGTTATGCGCACCGAGACACGGCCCACATCCGGGACTGCAAACGGTGGCACCAGCTTCAATCAAACTCTCCAGGATCCCAGTTCGCAGACAAGTTAGCAAAACGTCCTTCGATGCTGGAACGACGATCGTTCGTACAGCGACCGTCTCACCGCGTAGGATGGTTGCTACTTCCTTAAGATCTTCAACACGTCCGTTCGTGCACGAACCGATGAACACTTGATCGATCGGCGTTCCCGCTACATCTTCTACGTCTTTCACGTTGTCCACTTCGTGGGGACACGCGATCTGAGGTCCCAACTCACCAACCGCGACATGGAGTTCATCAGCGTAAGAGGCGCCCTCATCAGCATAGCACGGCTCATAGTCCAACTGCGGCGAAATGCGTTCGAGATATTCAAAGGTTTTTCGATCGGGCGGCACGATTCCTGCTTTTGCGCCTACTTCGATTGCCATGTTGCTCATGGTGAGCCTGCTCTCTATCGATAAGTCGGCCGTCGTCGCGCCGTAGACTTCGAGTGCCTTGTACGACGCACCGTCGGCACCAATCATCCCTGCAATCTTGAGAATCAGATCTTTTGCGCTTACGTGAGCACGGAGTTTTCCACTTAGCACAATCTTCAGCGTTTCAGGCACCTTGAACCACAACGTTCCCGTTGCAAACACCTCTGCGATATCTGTTGCACCCACTCCCGTTGCGAAAGCTCCCAGAGCCCCGTAAGTGCACGAGTGCGAATCCGCTCCGACAACTAAGGTACCTGGGAGGGCAAGTCCGTGCTCGACCATGAGCTGATGGCATATGCCCTCGCCAACGTCGAAGAAGTTAACAATTCCCTGGCGTTTTGTCCAAGCCCGGATTGTGTTTTGAAGGGTCGCTGCCGTCTCCGTGCTGGCCGGGGCAATATGATCAAAGACTATGGCGATCCTATTTGGGTTCCAAACAGAGGAAGCGCCCATTGCTTCAAAAGCTCTCACTGCGAGCACGCTGGTGCCATCGTGGGCCATTGCCGCGTGAACTCTCGCTAAAACAAAGTCATTCGCTCTCGCTGATTTTCCGGACGCGTTCGCTAGAATCTTCTCGCTAATGGTTCCCTGAGCGTTTAAAGTGTCACTCACCACGTACTATTTGCCGCCCCGTAGATTATCAACCTATGGATGTTTTGCGCGGTCGCCGCGCATCCGTGGGATAATGCACCGATCTTGACTACTAGATAGAGCTAATAAACTGTTCTTTTCGCGTGACCGATCATGAGACCAGTAACCTATTTAAGCTGCAGATTATGAATGTGCATAGCGAATTTCTTTCGGGTCTCTATGGGTCATTTCGGATCTTTTTCTGCATTGCCTAGAACGGGTGTTAACCACATTGAAATTTGTGACGTCACATTGCGTGACGGCGAACAAGCGCCCGGCGTCGTTTTTGGTGTAGATGAAAAAGTTGAGATCGCTACGAAGCTGGACGCAATTGGCGTCGAGATGATCGAAGCGGGATTTCCCGCAGTATCTTCAAAAGAAAAGGCGATGGTGAAAAAAATCGCGAATTTGGGCTTAAACACCAAGATATGCTGCCTGTCGCGAGCGATTTTTCATGACATAGATGATGCGTTAGATTGCGATGTGGACGTTGTTGGGCTATTCATGGCCACTTCCGATCTGCATCTGAAATACAAGTATCATCGTAGTTTTGATGAAATGTTGGAGTGTGCTCTTTCGACGCTCGAATATGCAAAGGAACATGGCTTAATCGTGAGATTTGCGGCAGAAGACGCAACGAGAACCAATCCTGAGGTGCTCAAGCGCTTTTTCAAACAAGGTGAGGATCACGGAGCCGACTATGTCAACATCGCAGATACAGTTGGTGCGCTCAGGCCCGCATCGTGCTACGATCTGGTTTCTGAAATGAAAACGGTCGTCAACATACCGCTCTGCATTCACTGCCACAACGATCTCGGCATGGCTGTAGCAAACACTATTACCGCGGCAGAGGCCGGGACGTTTCAACTGCACACAACGGTCAACGGAATAGGAGAGCGAGTTGGAAACACTCCGCTTGAGGAGTTGCTTGTGGCGCTGCGCGTCCAGTTTGGCATCGATACTTACGACCTTCCGAAACTGATGGGTTTGTCGAAAACAGTCGAACATCACTCACGCTTGCGCCTGCCGAAGAACAAGCCGGTCGTCGGTTTAAACGCGTTCTCTCACGAGTCGGGCATCCACGTTGCCGCAGTGCTAGAGGAGCCGGAGACGTACGAACTGTTCTCACCTGACTTGGTAGGCAACAAGAGACGAATCGTCATCGGCAAGCACACTGGAAAAAAGGCCCTCCAATACGTAATCGCGCAGTTAGGCTATCGACCGACCCGCGATGAGCTGTGCCAAATCCTTGACGATGTGAAACGCGTTTGTGAAACAAAAAAATCGGTCTCTCAGGAGGAGCTCGAGGACATAATTCGAAGCGTGATGTACAGATAACTAAGCGTCGGGATTTGGAGCGGGCTTGCTATATTTGGGGCACGAAGCTCTGACAACAACAACGAGGGCTCCTGTAGAGTTGCTCGTTGCTCGCAGGAGATTCGTAAATGATGTTTCGTTCGTCTCCGTTGCGTTCACTATTTTATAACTGATTCCGTAGTTTCGGCATATTGCGCCGACCAAGTCGGAGACCTCGGGCGTTTGCTGTCCCCCAGTTATAGCTGATATTCGATTTTCGAGCACAAACACCTTCACGTTACGCTTAAAGACTAGCGCGCTTATTAGTGCGGCAATGCCGCTGTGTAAGAACGCGAAATCTCCCAGTACTGCAATTCCGCCATGTTCAAACCCAGAAGCCACGCCAATTGCCGAGCCGAGAGAATAAGCTACGTCGATTATGTTTAATGGTGGATTAGCTGTCCGTATTACACAGCCCATGTCCCCGGCAATCATCGCATCGACTTTGGCAAGAGCGTGGTAGAAAGGCAAAAATGGGCAATCTTCGCAGATTTCTTCCATATAGCGTCTACTCTTGAGTGTCTCGACATCAAACTGTGCTGTGATGTAATCGGCTTCAACGTAATTCAACGCTCGATTGACATCGTCTGATGTAAGTTCTCCGAAGCGTGGCACGTGCCCCGACAGCTTGCCGAGGACTTTCCCGCGGATTGACTCCTCGACGAGCGGTGCACCTTCTTCAATGACTAGAACTCGGTCGTGATCTTCTAGAAATGAATCAATTCGCCGCTGACATAACGGGTTGACCATTCCAAGTCTCAGGTGCGCTACGTCACCTCGTCCGTCGATTGCATCATCGACCACCGTAGATGCATAGCCGGCGGAAACAATGCCGATGACGCCTGTGCCGGTTTCTTCATTTAGTTCTGTTGTCTCTGCAAACTCGAGCATCTTAGGATATTTGTATTTGAGGAGATACTGATGCCTTCCCAAATGTGTGAGATCCCAGATGCTTTTTTCGATACTTTTTCCGGGAGGCGACTCAAATAGTGCTCGCTCAATAGTGCCCTCCGTGTTCAGGAGCCTGCTTGTTACTCTCACGATTGCTGGTACTGAGAGGTGTCTCGACAGTTCAAAAGCCCGCAAAGCACAATCATACGCATTGCTGGCGCTGTGTGGCTCCATTACGGGGATTTCCGCTAGCTTGCCGTAGTATCTAGAATCCTGCTCATTTTGCGATAACTTGGCACCTGGGTCGTCTCCTGCGATCACGACCAGCCCGGCACCTACGCCGTGGGTTGCTGCTGTAATCAAGGAGTCCGCTGCCATGTTCAATCCAACGTGTTTGGCTACAAAAACTGATAGAGTGCCTGATGCCGAGGCTCCCAAAGCCAAATCGAGCCCTACCTTTTCATTAGCAGTGGATATCCAAATAGGTCTCAAATTGTCGATGATTTTTGTAACAGGATATCCTACAACGCCCGTGGCCACACCGACGCCAGCGTCAAATATCCCATACGTAAGCGCATTTAAGCCGTCTGTTTTAAACATCTGCGTGAGCGTTAGTGGCGCGTCCCGTGAAAATAGCGCATGACCTCTGAGCCAAGTTAGCCCTTAACCTCGCTTATTTAGTGCTTTTTTTCATGCTGGCCTGTTGAAGCAATCTATCGGTCCACGACCTGCGCAGCGGTCTCTCTTCAAACCGCTGCAGGTTTTTGACCGTCAACGCTGGCAATTTACAGCGTTGTGACTGTAGCGATTAAACATGCCTTCACGACAAGCCCGAACGATAGTAAGCCACATTCAGTTATTAATTTTTTCCAGCGCGTTGGGTTCGCGAGCAAATAGTGGGTGCTGGGTGCGCAGGAAGCCAATCACAACTTTTTTATGCGTGACGACCTTAAGAGAGAGCGGTTATTATGGCAGAAATACCACTGGCAGTCGTTTTGCGTATTATGAAGGTTGCTGGAGCTGAACGAGCCAATCGCAAGGCAGTAAAAATGATGGCTGAGAGAGCGGAGGATTATGGCGGCGCCGTTGCCAAAGAAGCTGTTAAGCTCACGAAGCTCGCGGACAGGAAAACGATCTCAGGGAATGACATAAAGCTCGCAGCTGAACGAGTAAATAGACGCTGACTTGCGACTTGTTTCTTAGGTTGACTGAAGCAGCCCGCTGGTTTTACGTCCTCATTGCTTGAGCCGTGTCGGTTTGCACAAGGGACTTTTTTGACAGGACAGCAGGAGAATGTATCCGCTGTGGCTAAAGGCGCGCTTGAAGTGACATCGGCTGCACGACGAGACGCTCCTAGCCTGAAAGTGCGGTAGCCGGGACTCGAACCCGGGTTAAAGGCTTGGGACGCCTTTGTGCTGCCTCTACACCACTACCGCGACAATGCAGCTACATTCTCCGTCTTAAGCATAAATGTTGCTACAGGGAATATTACGCAAAACGCAGCCTGAACGCAAGACATTTAAGCGCAGATGCTGATGTAGGGACTGGGGTTTTTTTATGCCGAACGATCTGAGGACACCTATTGTTGCAGTGCTTGGTCACGTAGATCACGGCAAAACCACCATTCTTGACAAGATTCGTGGCACAACCGTTGCTGAAAAAGAACCCGGACTAATTACTCAACATATTGGAGCAACGGAGGTTCCGCTAGACGTCATATCAAAGCTTTGCGGCTCTCTCTTAGAGGGTATTCGCATTCCAGGGTTGCTTTTCATCGATACGCCTGGCCATCACGCTTTTACGACACTGCGCGCTCGCGGAGGCGCTTTAGCAGACATCGCGATACTCGTCGTAGACATAAATGAAGGCTTTCAGCCGCAGACCACAGAAAGCGTTAATATCTTAAAGCAGCACAAAACCCCCTTCATTGTCGCGGCTAACAAAATCGACAGGATACACGGGTGGCTTTCACACGACAATGCGATGTTCACCGAAACGTTCAAGCTCCAGAGCGAGAGAACTCAGCGTCTTCTTGACGAGAGAATCTACACACTTGTAGAAAGTCTCTATAATGCGGGCTTTAGTTCGGATCGGTACGACAGAATCAGAGATTTTACCAAAAACATAAGCGTCGTCCCTACCAGCGCGCGAACAGGCGAAGGCATTCCCGATCTGCTCATGGTTTCGCTTGGTCTCGCCCAGCGATTTCTCGACAAGGATTTGAGACTCCACGCCGGCGGCCCGGCGCTAGGCACGGTCATTGAAATTAAAGAAGAAAAAGGGTTCGGCACAACGCTTGATGCCATAATATATGACGGCGTTCTCAAGACCGGTGACCGGATCGTGGTTGGGGCTTTGGAGCAACCGATCGTGACAAAAGTCAGGGCGTTGCTAAAACCTGAATCGGCGGGTGGCTTCAAACGGGTTAAGAGAGTGATCGCAGCCGCAGGAGTTAAGATAGCCGCCCCAGGCATTGAAAATGCACTTGCAGGTTCACCTGTTAGAGTCGCGACAGACGATATCGATGAAGTCATTGCAGATGTCGAGAGTGAAATGCGTGACATAACGATGAGCACTCAAGACGTTGGCGTCGTAATCAAAGCAGATACTATAGGCGCTTTGGAAGCGCTCGCGGGAGAGCTAAGCCGCGCTGAGGTCCCCATTAGCAAAGCTGATTTAGGAGAAGTCTCTCGCCGAGATGTCATCGAAGCAGAAACGGTAAGTGACCCGTTGTACGCTGTTGTTCTCGGCTTCAACGTCGATGTCTTGCCTGATGCTAAAGATGCAGCAGAAAAATCAAACGTGAGTTTGTTCGTTAATGACGTGATCTACGGGTTAATCGAAGATTATCAGACCTGGTTCGAAAAACAGAAAACATTGCACGGAAAAAAACGCTACGAGACTATCATAAGGCCTGGGAAATTCAAAATACTGCCTGGATTCGTTTTCAGGCAAAGCAAGCCTGCAATAGTCGGAATTCAGGTGCTCGGTGGCACGTTGAGGAATGGGGTCTCTTTGGTGCGAGAAGACGGAGTCCGCGTTGGAACGTTGAAGGG
>JBAULJ010000026.1:0-5861 GCA_049578125.1 Halobacteriota archaeon | reverse complement strand
ACTACTTTCGTCCGATAATCGTCGTGCCGATCGTGTCGCGTCCTTGGACAGCGTCGAGCACCCGCTGAAAGTGCTGACCGTTCACAATCGTGCAATCCAAGTTGTGCATATCCAAGAGCTGCGGCAGAAACGCATCGACGCACGTTTCCGCCCTGAGCTCGCGCGCCTCGACGCGCGTAACAAATTTTTTTGCTAAGACGATTCCATCGACGTCTGTTGCTATGACGAGATTGGCATTGAGCTGATGGGCAACCCAGCCAGCGACTGAATCGGAAGTGGCGTTCCAGGAGTGGGGCAGCGGATCATTTTCAAGCAGCAGCTTGAAGGGCAAAAGGATGCGAATTCCGTGCTCAAGCACGCTTACGTCCTCAACCAAGGCTGTTCCGGGAGCTGCAAGGTAGAAGCCGTACTGATTCATCGCGAGAACAGCCATCCAATGGGCGGCGGTCTCATCGATGCGATCCGCATAGCGTCGGACTGTCTCTGCAAACGGCCCCCCACCGGGCACTACGAGCACGTCTAGCTGAGCCTCAACCAGGCAGTTAATCAAATCCTTGGAGACTTCGATCAAACTGCCTCCAACCTTAAGCACGGTGTGCGTCATGCGGCCCCGCTCATCGACAAGTGATGAACTTGGGCTTCCAGGAAATATTTCTTTCCTTGCCATGTATCCGATTCTTCTGTTCGAGCGGCGACCCGACGCCACGTCAGATCGAGGGTTCTTTCATTCGGGTCGAACGCGCAGGTCTTTGGCAAGGTGTCCGACAGTTGTCTCTGAAAGAATCGTGCGATGCAACGATCACTCTTGAGAACAATAACGCTCAGCCGTTGGTGGGTGCGACGGGTTGGTGCGAGAACGTGTCGGTTAATCGTCCAACCGATCGAACTCTAAATCGCTTCGGTGGCGCAGGCCATTGGAGTTCAAAGCAGCAGCAGTTTCGCCCCTTTGAAGAAGTCGCCACGTTCAAGATCATCAAAAACACGAAAGAAGCCATAGCCCTATCTCTGTCTGGCGCGGCGTCTGTAAAGGGGGAGGTGGTCTTTGTCTTTCCTACGAGGGCGATGGCAATTGGGTCTTGTCAAACCTTTCTAGCCGAAAATACCAAGCTTATTTGGCAGTAAGCTACTAGACAGCTAAATAATGGTTATTCTGCAAAAATAGCGAACCTAATCGGCGCTGTCGGCACTCACGTTGGAATTTCGCTTTGCGCTTGCCACCCTATTCGAATGCCGCCTAGTCGGAGCCTCAATAAGGTCATTTAAAGCGATGTCGCGAGCTCTACAACGCTGTTGTTGTGCCGGACCGTAGCCTCCATCCGGCTCAGCCTGCTGTGTATTAAACCTCAACGTGTGAAGATGTTACATCAGCCGGTCTCTCAACAGACCAACAAGTTCTGTCAGCACAAACTATAAACCCTGCCGCCTCTCAGCGAACACTAGCAAATATGTGCAAGCCTTCTTTTTTAGCCAGCGGTGGTTGAAAGTTTGTGCGCCATTGGGGGGGGTTAATATATGGAACAAATAGAAGTGGAGCCTGGCGTGAATTTAGTCGCGCAAGTCGAAGGCGAGGGCAAGCCGATCGTGCTTATCCACGGCTGGGGCTTGAATCACGAGATGTGGAACTTTCAAATCCCGTACCTGACGAAGCGCGGCTATAAAGTGGTTGCCGTCGATCTGCGCGGTTTCGGGAACTCGGGGAAACCAGCCACGGGTTACGACTATGACACGTGGGCGAATGACATAGGAAAGGTGCTTGAGAAACTCGACCTGCAAAATGTGACGCTTGTCGGCTACTCAATAGGCGGCGCGATCTCGATGTACTACGCGGCGACGCGCGCCGATCCGCGCATAGAAAAACTCGCGCTCGTAGCAGCCGCGGGACCTTACGTGACCTTGGACGTGGGCAACCCTTTGGGGAGCGTGCCGCGTTCATTCTTTGATGAGACGGTCAATTTACTCAATAATGGACAGCTCGCAGACGCGTTTAAGCTGTTTCATAAGATCGTGTTTCCGGGTATGAGCCTTCCGACGTTGGAATGGATTGAGGGTATGTTGAGTTCAGCCTCTCAACAAGCGTTGGTAGGCGGGATTGAAGCGATGCGAGACAAAGATCTGAGGCAGGACTTGCCTAAGATCCGCGTAAAGACGAAGATCTTTCACGGATTCGAAGATCCGTTTGTAACCAATTTGTTGGTATTAGAACAGCGGCGTCTGATTGCGGGTGCGACATTTGCATGGTTTTGGAGCAGCGGTCACGGTCTTTTCTTTGAGGAAGTGGGCAAGCTCAACAGAGAACTCGATTGGTAGCAGGGAATTTGATTGGGGTTCCTTTTCCAATCTGGCTCTCTCAATAACTTAGCAAGCGAACCTTTTAGCTCTTTATTTCGGAAAACAATGAAGCTTGAGTCGGTCCAAAGTGATTAGAACTTCACTGATTCTTATTCTATCCTTGGCCTGCCAACTTTGGAATGCTAGCTAGTCGGGGCCTCACAAAGCCTCACTTTTGAAAGTCGTTGCTCTTCGGGCACAGCGACGTCTTGGTGTGCACTGGCGTGACGCGATTGCCCGTCATAACCGACAGCTCTTCGAGCAAGATTGTATCCTGAGCGTCCCAGTCTATTTAGAGAGTCTCGCCGCGCACTCCTTCCAGTGTTTCCCTTCTGATAGCCTTTATGTCCTGCGTCCGAGGTCGAACGGATCCCACGGAGTTGGCGAAGCGTTATGTTCTGCATCTCGTGGTACAAGTCGTGCAGTTCCCACTTGAGGTACATGTCTTCGCAATTAACAGGAAGCGAACGATCACCGCCGATTGCCTTTAGTTCTTCGACAAATGGCTATAGCGCTCCCTTTTGCTTGCGGATGTCGTCCAGAATCCTTGTGTCAACCACGCACCGCTCAGCCAATGATAAAGGATGCGCGGCAACCAAAAAACAGGCAGTGCAAAGAACGCCTGTAGCAGTGATTGCTTCGTTGCTTCAGCCCAGTGTTTGACGAGCTTGTATTCATCTTTCCAGATAGCAACCCGTCTGGAAGTGATCTCTTTCGTCAGCTCTCTGCATCGCTGGCGCTTTGCTTTTTGGGCGTCCACTTCATCGAAAGCCCGCATGTGGCCATGGTCAATATTGATTCAGAGAAGGCCGATATTCAATTGGGCAAAGCCGTGAACGCGAACTAATGGATCAATGACGGTCAATTTGACTGGCGACTGTGCGGCTTGCAGATTGACGGCGGTGAGCTCGTCGAGCACAATCGCGGCTGTCCTGTTTGCCACGTCGAGCAGATTGCTCTCTTGATCGAAAGCAGACAAAAGCTGTTGCATACAGGCCAAATGAGCCGCTAGCGTTCCTGGAGCGGCTATAGCGATTTCGCTATCGCGAGTCAACATGACGATAGGTCTTGATGGTCTTAGGCGATGCATAGAAGCGCCTTGCGGGCTTCGTCAAGATCCGTTGCTGCCCGAGCCCAAAACCCCGGCACTGCATAGCGTGTTCGGCCGTCCTTAGTGCAAAACTCAGCCGCGCTCTCTTAAGCAACCCGCATCACTTAGATCTGAAAAACGCTCTGAGACGTCGTCGATCAGTGATTCACTGGTCGTGTTACTTGTTC
Source organism: Halobacteriota archaeon (assembly GCA_049578125.1). Classification (GTDB taxonomy): domain Archaea; phylum Halobacteriota; class Bog-38; order Methanoflorentales; family Methanoflorentaceae; genus Methanoflorens. The sequence continues at coordinate 2,255 of JBAULJ010000026.1, read as the reverse complement.
GGCGCCACTTGCTTCCATCGAGCGCAGCACCTGGTTAACGGCGTGGGTCAAGCGCTCTGCGCAAAGGCGGCAGTCCGGATTTGTTGCGCTAGGGCAGCCGATGCGGAGCCCATAATAGCACACGTTGTTTTCTGGCGTCATAGCATCATGCCGGCAGGCTCTGCGCTTGCGCGGGAGCTCTCAACGAGTTCCTGTACCACGGTAGGATCAATCTCGATCATGGTACGAAGCGTCTCTTCGATAATGGCGATGTCGCGTTCGAGTATCGTTAGTTCTTCGTCCATTCCGGTCACCTCCACTTCAGACTGTGTAAAAAAGTCTCTTAAGGCCGCGTGAGACGGGGTTTTTGTGCGAAAGTGTGACAACAAGCTCGTGCCACACCCGCTCAGGACTGGGGCGAGACCGGATCTCTAGTACCGCGCGCTGAAGCCGCTAAAGCTAGACCCCGCGGACTCGGGTTGACGTCTTTGATTTCGATTGCATCGGCCTTCTGTTTCAAGCTTCGGCGCAATCGTAAGGGCAACCGGTCGCAAGAAGTCGGGTTGAGCGTCACAGCGTTATGCACGTTCTCTTCGCGCTACTCTAACGCACGTAATGTGCGCGGCATTCGGCTCGAAAAAGTGCTGTCATTGCACAAAAGCAGCAACGTCAAATCTTTCGGAGCGCGCATTTTTCGCTATTGTGCTTACGAAAGGCCTGCTGTCGATGATTGATAGAGCCGCGACGAATGAACAGAAAACCGGGAAAATGAGGAATGGCTAAACGAGCTGTCCTACCTTCAATAGAAGCCGGGGATCCTTTCTTAAAAAACGCATTATAATGCCCTTCAGATTCAATTCTCCGGGTTGGATACCATCAAATACCCGCATCACCCTGATTATTTCTTCATCAGAAAGGCTTACGGCCAACTCCTTACACTTGTACCTGAGCTTGCGCGAAGTGCCAAATGAACGATTATATTCGGCTTCGTATTCGCGAAGCACACTCTCTGAGGGGTCGTTCTTACGTACAGCTTTGCTCGCGACTTCGCCTGCAATAGTCCCGCTCTCCAGCGCTGGGACAATGCCCCCGCCCGTCAGTGGATCAGTGTGGTGCGCTGCGTCACCAACAAGCATCAGTCCGTTTCGCACGATTGTGTGAAGCTTGTTGCTGATGGCAGTGCCACCCAGTATAAGTCCGATAGGTTGAGCACTAGGGAAGTGCTTCGCCGTAAACTCGTCAAGATAGTCTATTGGCCGCTTGGAAGCGCATCTGCTGCCGGGAACAGCGAGCCCCAGATTTGCTGCCGTGTCACCTTTGGGAAATACCCACGCGTAGCCGCCTCCGATATCCGAGCCATAGTAGAGGTCAACAGTTGCCTCGGTTACGTCGACGTTTTCTGCGTAATATTGGGCGCAGCTTGCGATATTGTTGGCTTCGAGGGTAGTATTGATGCCGCCCCATCTGCCGACTTGTGACTCCACGCCGTCTGCAGCAATTACAACCTTAGCCGTGAGCTCGAAGTCGTCACCAAGCCTGTTTACTCGGACGCCTGTTACCGTCTCCTCGTCGATAATGAGCCCTGTCGCACGAGTGCGCACCATTATGTCGGCCCCGGCCCGTGCTGCTTCTTTGGCAAGTTGCCGATCAAAGAGTTTTCGCTCGATGATAAAGCCAAGCGGTCCATCGACCCCAAACGTGTCTTCTGACACTTCAATAGTCGTGCCATCGGGACTGGTGGCTCGGATTCGTCGCACCTCACTAGCAATCCACTTTGGATCAGGCTGCACGTATTCGCTAAATGACTTTGGAAAAACGGGCGATTGCCAAAGAGGGACACCTTCTGCACATCTTACAGGCTCCCCGATCGCCTGTCGTTTCTCGACAAGCAGCACATCGCACGCGGCGGCCGCGTGTCGGGCAGCGGTGGATCCTCCTGGGCCCGCCCCTACCACTATGACGTCATACTCGTTTCTCATCGTCCTGTCTCTGGCTGCACATTCGTGCGGATCGGCTGGTAAACACGCGCATCGGTCGGTCACTCAGAGTAGTTTATAGAAACGTGGGCATCGTTTTAAGAACGCATTGAGGTATTTATTGCACAGTGATGCACACACACACGAGGAGACTGGCCAACGCATAAGCTTTCGCATTTTAGGAGCTTCGTTGGATTCTCGCCGTTTTGCGAAGATTGAACACTCTTGCCCTAGGCAAGTCTTTTTAACGTTCTCGTTCGTGCAATCCGAAATTTCGTCCAGGCGTGTGACAGCCTCACC
>JBAULJ010000025.1:0-1911 GCA_049578125.1 Halobacteriota archaeon | reverse complement strand
ACTATCTTGCCCTTCAAAACAGACCCGACTACGAGCCCGGCGACACGCTAAAGCTGATTGTTCCATTCATGCTGGTGAACGGCATTACAGAGCAGGATATCCGAAAGGTCTCCAAACGGGCAAAGCTGGTAGCTGGCGCTAAGGAGCTTGTCAAGTGGCTCAAGGACGATATGTGGAACGTTCACGTCATTTCAACAAGCTATGAACAACACGCTTACAACATCGCTTCGCAGCTTGGCATTGACCGTGAAAAAGTGCACTGTACCCGCTTCCCACTGGATTCATTTTCTGACGTGCTGGAGGAATCAGACATAGAAGTGATTCACGAGATTCAAAACGAAATTCTCTCGTTTTGTTCAAATGACGACCATGAAAATTCAAGGATTGGGAAACTGGCCACCCAGCTTGATGAGTTCTTCTTCGAAAAGATACCTAGCACGCGAATCAAAGAGATTTTCGACAAGGTCACGGTAGTGGGCGGTGAGCGCAAGATACGAGCCCTGATGTCGGCGATCGGCAGTGCGCGTGCAAAACAAACTGCGGCGATCGGCGATAGCATAACTGACTACAAAATGCTCCAGCGGATTCGAAGCGCGGGCGGACTTTCCGTAGCGTTTAATGGAAACGTTTATGCGCTACCCCACGCCAACATTGGAATGGCGTGTGTTGATATTCGCCCCTTACACCTCATTCTTACAGAGTTCCGAGCAGGCGGCGTCAAATCTGCATTCGACTTAGCTACCTTATGGGAAGATCAGTGTAGCGAATTTGTACGCGACCCGCGCTTGATTCCAAAGCACGCTGTAATACCGGAGCTAGCGCGCTTTTTTGCCAACGCGTCTGATGACACCGTCTTCCCGCGTTTGAACGTTTTGAAAAGCAGAACTGACGAGCAGCTGCAGCAAATCGCAGAAGTACACGCCAAGTTTCGTAGTCTTGTAAGAGGGCAAGACACTGCCTTGCTTGGTTAGCAACAAAGCCTAATAAATTCGAGCACTTTTTTTGCGTTAGATTCGTCGCTAGGTAGCTCTCCGACAAATTTTAGAACTGCTTTTCAGCAAGCAGGAGGCGCTCAGGAAACGCGCTGTGCAACTGTATCTCTAACCGAAAAAATCGAATGCAGCAGCGCGCGTCACTTGGTCACTTTTACCGCGACGCCTTAGGGAAGAAGAACCGCGGATCACTATTCCTCAGGCTTTGTCGCCTTAAAAATCTCATCGAGCGGTTTAGCTCCGCTTTTCTCTACAACGACATTAATCTGACCAGTTTCAGCAGAAATAACTCGACCTCGGATGCTCTTTCGCCTTCTAATCCCTGCTCTCGTTGGATGATAGCCGACACCACCGGTAAGCAGCAATCTCTTTCGGACCGTCCCAGGAAGGTCACGCCGCATAGCGACGCCATCTTTGTCTGAACCGCCAGTTATGACGAGCGCGTAATCGTTGAGGCCAATCACGTCACCCTGTATTGAGTCGCCAATACCTAGACCAAACAGCTTGTTTGCTTTCGCACCTGAAACGTCCATCTTGAAGGCGCTCTTTTTGCTTGGATCAGAAATGATTAACCTAAAGTCTGCCATTCACATTACTCTCCTCTTTGGTCCCGCCTATCCTCTATTGTTTGATATATTGCAGTGTTGAGATCAAACGGCTGTAGTCACTTAGCCCAAAACGGGTTATCCTTGCGCTTGATCGTCAAAAACTCATCAAGCATCAATCTCTCGCTCTGGCCGAGCGCATCGTAGAGTTCTTGCTCCATAACTTTTGCATGCTTTTCTGGCACTTCAACGTAAAGTAGGTCTCCTTCATTTATTTGTCTTCCGACCGTTGGTCCGTCAATAGAGACCGCAACTTCTTTTCCTTCGCTTATTTCGCTGACGTTTTCACCTCTATCTTGCATACCCTTCAACGT
>JBAULJ010000024.1:0-5281 GCA_049578125.1 Halobacteriota archaeon | reverse complement strand
CCGCTACACCGACACCACCAAGACCACCAACGCCAACGGCCAGATCACCCTCACCCAGACCTTCGGCTCCGCCGCCCAACGCCCCTACTACGCCACCTTCCCCGGCGACAGCTCCTACCAGACCTCCACGGGCGCGGTGACGATCAATGTACGCTAGCCGTTGATGGGCGATCGCTGAGCGTTCGAAAGCAAACCTCCGCGGCATCGCCGAAAGATCTTCCGCGGCAGCCGATACCTCCAGCGCTCAGCGGCTCCTTTTTGATAGTCCTCTTTTTTGTATGCCGCTTCTGAGAACCTACTTTGGACGGATTAAGTTCCCGTGCGCTTGACATCACCTTAATGGATGTGTAGTTTGGCCGAAAGAAAAACTAGGCCCGCCAAAAAAAACAGCCGGGCAAGGGTTTTTTGATGATCAAGGACTGGGAGTCAGATCATTAGACTCAAGCAATAATGCCGAGCACGAAGAGCAGTATTATGAGCAAAGCTCCGGGTATGCCCGCCAATGCACAAATAAGTAAGGTGACTAGGTTTATAGGCACCGGAACCCCAAAGAAGTTCGCCAAAACCAGAACGATGATGCCGAGTATCGAATTGACTGCTAAGTACTTTCCAAATCTGGCTCCGAGTTTAACTAGAATTTACAGCACGATCAAAACGAGAATCGCGACGACAAGCAATCCTATCGCGGTGGTGACGTCCATCAGGCCAACTTAAGCAGTCAGTGGGAAATAGTTTTCGATTTCGCCCTTAATACGTAAAAAGAGCCGCTGCTAGATCGGAAGCAGTGTTAGCGTGTTTCTGACTAGTGAGGTAATCATGGCAGGCCGTGCGCTACTCGAGTTTTTATCCAAAGCGGTTTGTGAGAGTCTCGGCTGCTCACGTTACTGCCGAGTTGCAGTAAAACAGCCATTGGGACTCTCTACGAGCACTTAGATGTTCACGAACCCGCTGTAAACGAAAACTAACCCAAGTATAGACAAAAAAACCCCACAGCTTGTCAGAACGAACCGATAGGCTCTATCTCCTGCAACCGCAGCCCCTCTGTCTGTGCAGATAGAAACGAACCCGTACCAGGAGAAATCTGAACTCCAATGGCCAATGAGAAATGCAGCCAGTCCCACTAATCCTGCAAGTCTCAGACCCTCGAACACAAACGCCGCTCCGACCGTAAACCACCACATGAAGAAGAACGGATTAGACAAGCTGCTTATTATGCCGCCGTAGATAGGTCCGTACGCAAGCGTCCGTTTTTCGGTAGTCGTCTGGATGGAGGCCGTCCCTTGGCCACTCTTTATCAAATTGATGCCCATGAAGACAAGAAATGCCCCACCAATAACACAGATTGCAATAAATGGCGCTTTTAGTCCTATGATCTGGCTCAGGCCTAGACCGAGAAGCACGACCATAATCGTCTCAGCTGCGACGTGACCGAAAACCACACTCGTTCCGGCCTTGTAACCCTTTTTGAATGATTCGGTTATTGAGACCGTAAGCATTGGGCCCGGCACGATAGCGCCAGAGAAACCTACCAGAAAAGCCGTGAAACCAAAAGCGAGGAGTTCAACTATCGTGTAGCTCACCTATCTGGTGTTTGTTCGACCATTTGTCCTCGGAGCGTTTTTTGGATACGTCGAAGGTCACGGTAGTTGTTTACGCAATACTTGTATAATTCTTGTTTTGCTGGGCAATAAGCGCGTCGCATGCTATCCAAGCAAGCTCTCTGAATCTGCTTTTTTAGCTCTTTGTCAAGAACCGGTTAACAGGCGACAGCAAGTCTAGTATACTGAGAAGAACAAGCAAAAACACAACTACTGATCAAAGTCGACTTGCTTCCGTTTTTTAATTCTCTGTCGCGGAGTATGGCCTATCGACTGGGGACACGCGAACCTTCTAGGCTAAAGAATTCGTAATTCGACGTAACATACAAGTGCCCAGCCTTTTGAGGCTCACCGCTTGTCGCAACGACTTCTCCGACAAATACTGTATGGTCGCCGGTCTCGAACTGCCCGATTACTTTGCATTCAAACGCCACGGTCGCTCCTTCAATCGTCGGGACCTGCACCGCGACAGAGTCGATCAGTGAGAGGCCCGCCTCTTTGATCTTGTCGATATCTCGTCCCGATCTCGTGCCGCAAAACCACGCGGCTTCCGCTTGTTCTGCACTTGGATAGTGGACCACAAACTCCTTGTGAGAGTCAATTCCCGCGTGCGAATAGCGCGAATGATCAATCGAGATCATCAACAAAAAAGGATCAAGCGACGTGCGTGTCACCCATGACACGCCGAGTGCGTTCGGCTTTCCGTTTGTGTCGAGCGACGTCACGAGGCAATAGATCATTGGCGCAGCGAGCGCAACGCCCTCGTTTGGGGTCAGTGTTTGCATGCTTTAGCTCCTTAAGATGAATATGGCGTCTCTGGCTTATGAGGTCTTCCGTCTGCTGACGGAGCTCTCGGTCCGCTATGACGTATGAAAAGCGTGAACGGTTCCCACGGACCTCGATCTGCTCGAGCAAGACGTGGGCGATTAAGACCCGTCAACGGTTTGACCGCTATGATCCACAGCTAGTCGGCGTCGACGATCGCCAGACAAGACCGTGGATTCAATCTTTACCGAGTCGATCATGACGACTTAGAGATGCTTGAAGGACGTGGCGAGTTACGCTCTAACGGCGGTGCACGCTCTCCAGGAAAGCACCAGCAAAGAGGCGCGTGCGATCTCCATTTGGTACAACTTGATGAATCCGACAACCGGTGACGCTGGGAAGGGGAAAACAATAATTGCTTGCAGCGCTCAAGAAGACGCGGTGATTTGACTTAACGTTCCCGATACGCGTGACAACGCAGACCTGTGTCTCTGTCCGAGTTGTCCGACCCGAAATGAATGCATGAAGCAACAGGAGCAGAGGTTGTTCTGCGCTCGCGGAAAAACAGACTGCAGCCTTGCGCGTAAAGGGTGTTTCTGCGGCGGATGTCCGCTAGAAAACGAATATAAGTTCTATGGACTCTATTTCTGCGAATTAGGTGTAGTCCGATAGGTACCGCCTGACGCACGTTACTGCCTCTGACTGGCCTCGACCGGCACGCGTGAGCGTGTCGGCGTGCTGTACAGCGCCCTGTGCAGTTTGGCAGCTTAGAAAATAGGACGCTATACCCAGTGGCCCATTGCGGATTGAAAATCCGTTGTGAAACCAGTGTGCGCAGTGACGATCAGAGATATGTTCTTTAGTTTTGCCAATTTTTTTACTGATTCGGTTTGTGTCGCGATGTCCATGTGCGTCACATCTCTCAGGTGCAGCTTTGAGAAGGGACGTACCTTCCCCTCTCTTAGCGTCAGCGTATCGCCAACAAACAGAATGGAATCATTGACGAGGTAGGACATGGAGCCTGGGGTGTGGCCTGGAGTTGCTAGCGCCTCTATTTTTGTTTGTCCCGCCTGGACAATATCCTCGTTTTTGAGCAGTCTGTAGGTTTTCTTAAGTGGTGGATTATGCACGAACCCTAAAAACCGCGGCGTTGTTTTATTAACCATCTGCTCTTCATCGATCGACCAGTACACGTCGGCATTTTTGAAAAGATTCAGGCCGCCCACGTGGTCGCGATCGGAATGCGTGAGAAACACGTACTTGACGTACTCAGGCTTGAAACCTAGCGCATCAAACCCTCTCTTGACGGTGTCCTCACTAATGCCGGTGTCGAAGCAGATTGGCAAATCATCTGCTGCATATACGAACATACTTACTGCCCTCGATTTTACTTCATACACGTTATCTGCTATCCACACCACTAACCATCCCCTATTCCGGTCGCTTTTGCACGAATCTGTGAGATGATTACCCCCTATATATCCTTCGTTGCACCCACTAACGATCGGAAAGCAGGTCTAGCACTCAATGAAAGGGCCGGTTCGCAGAGCGTAATATTCGGACGAGACCTATGCGAACGGCTCACCCTTCGACGCAACTGTCGCAGTTGCACGCGCGTGCAACTCATGCACGAGAAGCTCGCAGTCGTAGTCCAAGGTGCCGGCTCGTTGTTCTACCGTTGAATGGACGCACGCAGCTTAAACAGCTTATCCGATGAAGGTGGGTATATAAATGAAGCCTCACAGAAGGAAGTCAATAAGCCTGCACGGTGCGGCTGCGAGAGGCACCGCCAGTCAGACAAACCTCAGCGATTGTCGATGAAAAAAAGGGCTGGTTCAGGCAGGAATTCGAATGAAGGATGACGTTTGCATTCTCGATCTCGAAAAGGACTTTGGCGGCTTCAAAGCTGTGAACAGGCTGTCCCTCCGCGTCAAGCATGGTGAAATCTACGGGCTGCTAGGCCCAAACGGCGCTGGAAAGACGACGGTCATCAAGATGCTCTGTGGACTGTTACAGCCATCGTCAGGAGAAGCCTATGTGCTGGACGTGAAGCTTCCCGATCCCGGCGTTGCATCGCACGTCGGCTATATGCCTCAGGAGCTGGCACTGTACCGGGGTTTGACCGTGCACGAAAACCTGGCGTTTTATGGCGAGGTTTTTGGACTCAGCAAACGGCAGATTGATACACGTGAACAAGCGCTTCTCCAGCTTGTCGATCTCCAGGCTTCCAGAGACACGCTAATCGATCAATTGAGCGGCGGCATGCAGCACCGCATCTCGCTCGCCTGCACTTTGCTGCACGAACCGCAGCTCTTGTTTCTTGATGAGCCGACGGTAGGCGTCGATCCCGACCTGCGCGCCTCTTTCTGGCGCTACTTTGAGGGGCTGCGCGATGCCGGGATCACCATGCTCATCACTACGCACTACATGGATGAGGCGCGCCATTGCGATCGCATCGGCTTCATGCGCGAAGGGCGCCTCATCGCCGAGGGCTCTCCTCAGGAGCTTCTCGAGTTGACGCATACGGACTCGCTCGAGGACGCGTTTTTGGCTTACTCTCGAAGGGAGGGACCCCGATGAAGGTCTCGCGCGCCTTTGCGGTGACGAAGCGCGTTTTGCGGGATCTCAAGAACGATCGCCGCACCCTCGTCCTCATTTTTGTAGCCCCTCTGCTCGTTATGACTATCTTCGGCGTTGCATTTACAGGCGACGTCAAGGACGTGCGGGTGATCGTGGTTAACAATGACACGGCAGCGGCAAGCAGCTCGCTCTCAGACAAGATCATCTCCAATTTCGACACCAACGTTCTCAACGTTGCGTACTCGAGTAATGAGGGCGATGCGATAGCCCAGGTGCAAAACGGGAGTGCATATGCCGTCATCGTGTTCCCCTCGGACTTCACACAGTCAGTTCAGGCA
>JBAULJ010000023.1:0-9635 GCA_049578125.1 Halobacteriota archaeon | reverse complement strand
TAATACGACAGTGCGACTGTACTTGCGTTTCGTGCCATGTTGGCCGACACTAAAACCTTGTCACCCGAACTCACTGTGTTAGGCTGTGGTTGTACGATCGTGGTTGCCGATGTGAGAATTAGAACGGAACTTACTAGCAATAAGACAGCGATGACAGATAGCAACAGCAGTGCTATTTTGTTGGCCGATCGTGGCATTCTGGTTACCTCGAACAATTTATAAACAATTATCGGCAGGTTCATATATAAAACATTCGAGTATCCTAATGCGGCACAATCCTTATAATCAAGAACCCAAGCCGCAGAATTACTAAATCGGCGAGTTACGTTTATTAGTGTCAAAAAAGCTAAAAAGACTACGATGGATAACTTCTTTTATCCAAGATCGATAGCGGTCATTGGCGCTGCTCGAGAAAGTGGCAAAGTTGGACATTCGGTGTTAAAGAACCTAATGGATGCCAACTTTCAGGGAGAACTCATCCCAGTAAACCCGAACGCCGACGAGATCTTGGGATTAAAAGCTTATCCTACGATAAAAAAGGTCGACCTCGCAGTTATCGTAGTCCCGGCAAATATCGTGCCTTCTGTATTGGAGGATTCGGCGCGTGCCGGTGTAAAGGCCTCAATAATTATATCGGCGGGTTTTCGAGAATCTGGAGCACGAGGCGCGATCCTAGAAGCGCAGATTCGCGGGATAGCCAAGAAGTATGACATCAGAATCATCGGCCCTAATTGTCTAGGCATCATAAGCACTGGCGCCAACATGAATGCCTCCTTCGCAAGCGAATATCCAAGCAAAGGCAGTATTTCTCTTATATCGCAAAGTGGAGCAATCTGCACCTCTTTTCTTGATTGGGCCGCCAACGAAAGCCTTGGATTCGACAAATTGGTAAGCGTCGGAAACAAAGCTGACGTGGCGGAAGCTGAGTTGCTGAAGTACATTGCACGCGATCCGTCGACGCGGGTCGTTGCGCTCTACATCGAGGGGATTGATAACGGGCGCGAGTTCATGCGGGTCGCGAAAGAGGTGTCGAGGCTGACGCCGCTTATCGCGCTCAAATCAGGTCGGACTGATATGGGGGCTAAGGCGGCGTCCTCTCACACGGGCGCGCTTGCCGGCTCAGATGCTGCCTATGACGCGGCGTTCAAGCAATCGGGGATTATACGGGTAAGTTCAATTGACGAGTTTTTCGACGCTGCGAAAGCCTTCTCGCACTGCCCGATTCCAAAAAGTCCAGGAATGGCCATCATAACTAACGCAGGAGGACTCGGTGTGCTTGCGAGCGATGCCGCGGCTGAGTACAACGTCCCGCTGGCAAACTTCACCAAGGAGACAATCGAAGCACTTCGAGGCGCACTGACCCAAGAGAGCAATATCTACAATCCGGTTGATATTCTTGGAGACGCGAAGCCACGAAGATATTCGGACACGCTGAAAACCGTGTTAACCGATCAAAACGTCGGCTTAGTTATCGTGCTTCTTACCCCGCAAGCCATGACGGAACCAGAAGAGACTGCAGACTTGCTCAATGAGCTCTCGGTCCAATCGTCCAAGCCCATATTTACTTCCTTTGTGGGCGGTAAAGAGCTGAGCAAATCGCGCGATAAGTTGAAGCAAGGCAAAACAGCAAACTTCACAAGTCCAGAAACTGCCGTTAGAGCGGCGAGTAACCTGATCAAGTTCAGAGAGATCGCAACGTCAGCAGAGGTGGAATCGATGCTACTAGAAGGGGGCGGAAAAAAACGCGGTGCATTGCTGCAAATTCAGGGAGTTCAGGCAGAGAGGAGGACGTCGTTAACAGAAGAAGAAGGGAGGAACGTTCTACGGGCGTACGGCATCACGACCCCGAAAGAGAGGCTTGTGACCTCGCGAGACAAGGTGATTCAAGCGGCGCACGAAATCGGATACCCCGTCGTGTTGAAGGTAAACTCGCCAGATATTTCCCACAAAACCGACGTTGGGGGGGTAATTACAGGCATAAGCACAGACAAGGCGGCTAAGAACGCTTTCGATCAAATATATGCTAATATAAACAAGAGAATACCACAAGCGCGAATCGAAGGGGTAACAGTCCAAGAGATGGTGCAGGGGGTAGAGGTTATCATCGGGGTCACCTGCGACCCTCAATTCGGCCCTTTTATCACCTTTGGTCTAGGGGGTGTGTATGTTGAAGTGCTCAAGGATGTGTCACATAGACTAGCCCCGATTACCCTGGCCCAGGCAAAGCAGATGATTGCTGAAGTCAAGTCATACCCGATTCTCCTTGGCACACGCGGCAGAAAAGCTCTGGACATCGACGCCGTAGCTCATACTATCTTGTGCGTGAGCAGAATCAGCCAGGATTTCAAAGAGATCCAGGAAATAGAGATTAACCCGCTTGTGGTTCAAGAGGAGGGCTGCATTGCTGTAGATGCACTGGTTGTCATAGACAGGAGAGACTAATGCTATTGAAAACAGCGGAGGTGGACGACTTGGGATTTAAATGCGAGGTCCCAGCACTTGTCATAAGTTCCGTGTCTGAACGGAGTGGAAAAACTGTAGTCGCTTTAGGTCTTGCGTTAAACTTCAAAGGAGTATTAGGGTTCTATAAGCCTATCCGTGAAAATCTTATCCCCGTTGAAGGAAATTTGGTTGAGGAGGACGCGTATCTAATGAAACATGTCCTCGACTTAGAGGATGAGTCGTTACTATCGCCTTTTACCTATAACCTCTTCAGAGGCATCAAAGCTGAGGATATTGTTTGCGGCTTGAACCGCATATGTAGCGGCAAGCAGGCAGTTTTGCTCGAGGGAACGAAAGATATTAGCACAGGCTTCATTCACAACGTTTCAAGCATTCAGATTGCTAAAATGCTCAGCGCTGAGATCTTGCTTGTGACCGACATTTACTCGCTTGACAGGGTAGCGATGACCAAACTCCTGCTCGACAAGCTCAAGGTTAAGCTCAAGGGCGTTGTGCTGAATCAGTCTCAAGATCCGGGATTTGAAAATTACATGATCAAACGAGGGATAAAAATCGTCGGGTCAATTCCGTTTCTAACGGAGCTGAAAGCACTTCACGCGTACGAAATAGCTCAAGAACTTGGTGGGCAAGTCATAGTCGAGGGAGAGGATCGTCTCATAGAAAGGATCCTTATCGGCGCGATGACGCCGGAATCGGCACTTAAATATTTCAGACAGGTGCCTGCTAAGGCGGTCATCACCGGAGGCGACAGAGCAGATTTACAGCTTGCCGCCTTATCGACTTCGACGTCGTGCCTCGTGTTAACCGGTGGACTGTACCCGGCCAATCACGTTATCGCGCGGGCACAAGAACTCGGCGTAAGTGTAATCCTCGTTCATTTAGATACGCTGACCGCTGCCGAGCGATTAGAGAGACTTACAGCGCGCATTGATCCGTTTGACCGCCAGAAAATCAGCTTGATAAAGGAAACCGTGCGGCAGAACCTCGATACAGACGCAATATGGGGGTGATGTTTTCGAAGCTTCGTGCACTGATGCAGTTCACGAAAAGCGACGTTATTCGAAAAAGAGCGTCTAGGCGCCTCTCTTGCCCCGTATCTTGTTCCTCAACGCCTTTTTTGACGTGACGTCCCCGACAACAAACCCATCAGCATCAAATTGCAGCACGTGCTCAGTCGAGCGAGGAGGATTCTTCGCCCGAGTGACTCCGGATTCTTCAGAGGTCCCTTCAGGTGCAGTCACTTCTATCCTTCTCGATCGCCGTGGCCCTGAGATTGCGCCTGGCATATTGTCATCTGAGCGATCTACTACTGTAGGAGGCGCACTGCTGAGCGGAGGAGGATTCGATGTGCTGCTCCCTCCAGCCGCATAGCCGTCTCCTTTGAAATGGTCGTCCTCATAACGATCTTCTCCAGACCTGTTTTGCGAGAAGACGAAAAACAGCGCAATTGTAATGAGTCCTGTCATCGCGATTATGAAATACATCCACGGGCTGATAAGGCTTAGAATATCACCGACGTTACTTGTCTGACTTCCTGGGTCTACTGCTTTTCCCGCGCCTGCCCCGGCAGGAGTTGGACTTGCTATGGTGAACGTCGCCGCATTTTGCTGTGCGTCATAGGCGGGCGTCGCTTGATTGGACGGATCAGTGCCGTTTTTATAAACAACCACCCCTACCACATAACTGCCACCTGACAAGCCTTTTGGCGTGAACGTTATCGAGCGCGCTTCATCCGACTTTAATGCTACCACTGTGCTATCTGAGAGCACGTTCGCGCCAGCCGTATTCTTATACACGACATCAACGCGGACACCATCGAGAGCGACTTTCCCGTTTTGCAGAGCAACAATAACTTGTGGCGTTGCGGCAGACTGCCCCGAATTGGCGATCTTGACAGCGGTGATCTTAACCGATGGCGTCACGGTTTGTTGTGGCGCTAAAGGATTGATATCGAAACGCTTCGTGAAGTTGTTTAATAGGCTGCCAATTTGGTCAAAAACGTTTCCCCCAGTATCGAGCTGCGCAGCAGTCGATTGGCGTGGGGGAAGCACTATCGCTTCCGAAAGCGGCGCAACTATGACTAGCGCAGTAAATGTCAAAACTAGCGACAGTGCAAGCAACGCAAATCGACGCATTTCCTAATTGACCTCTTGTTCTGTGCCCGTATGTTCGATTCCCAAGACTTAATGATTATGCATGGCGCCAAACCAGAGCAACGAAATACGCAAGGCACCTAAACTGAAAAAAGAGCCCGTCTACGGTTACTTTCCCAGTGTCCTAACGAAGGATACGTGTTTATCTGCATCATCCGTTTAGAGGAGTACCCTGACGAGGTCCGAGTCTTTTATAATCCCTTCCAGTTTCTCGTCTGCCGTGACTACAGGCAAGAGCTCTACGTCAAAACGCCGCATTTGTCTCGCGCATTCACTTATGCCTGTCTTGTGATATAGCGATTCGTATTCAGCCATCATTATGTCCTTCACCGGCGCGTTTGGAAGCTCTACTCTAGAAACGCCGTAGTACAAACTCATCGTATCCCTGACCGCTTCCCACGTCCAAGCATCTTCGTCTGAACCTGCGGAAAGGTCTGCCTTTTCGATTGTGTCTTCAATTTTGCTAGCCTTCAACAGGGCGCCCTCAGTAACAATACCCACGACCCTGTTGGTCGAATCGAGTACCGGACTCGCTTCAGCGTTTGCGAGCTTCATGATTTCACCTACAACGTCAACCGGCGTCATTTCCCAAACTGCAACGATTTCACGAATGATATAATCATCTACAGGAGTCTTGATATCCATATCTGCTATGGCACTCACGATATCTGTTACTGTAATGAAACCGACAAGTTGCGAGTCGTCGACAACAGGCATACGTCGAATCGCATTTTCAATGAAGATGCGAGCTGCATCTTTAATGGTCGCCGTCGGAGAGACAAAAACGGGCTGCCTCGTCATGAGAAGGGCGATTTGATCCTCTTCAGGATTTCGAAATATGTCGCCGCGCGTGATTATTCCCACTAGCATCCGATTCTTGACGACAGGGACGCTTGTTATCCCCTTCTCCTTCATGATTTTAAGGGCCGTGTCTCGCGATCCCGGTACCTCAGCGAAAACGACATCCCTTGTCATCACATCTTCTACGTTCATCATCTTCAAGCCTCTCTAGCGCGATCGTTTCTCTTACTGCGAAGGGTTCCTGCGGCAATGCTTAGCGTTAAAATCGGTGGCGCGCATCCCCCGTTGCAGAGTCTGAACTCTGTGCGCGTGTCGCTTTGTGGTCTTACGCTGCAGCCGCGAGTCGCGTAGTTAGACGCGCTCATTTAAGCACCTAGCCCCCATGAGTGAGAAGAACGATGTCGTCTGGACGGGCTCTTCTGACCACACTGCTGATAATATTCTCAGTTCCAAAGAGGTTGTTTGATTGGTTGTTGATGACTAGGAGACTGGCGTGCTTGCCGGCGGCAATTGAGCCGAGTTCATTATCAACCCCTAATATCTTGGCATTGTTCAGCGTTGCCATTTTAAGCACCTTGAGGTCGTCGTGCAGAAACGCTTTTGATACAAACTCCATTTCCGCAAACATATTCAATGAATTTAGCATTACATTGTCCGTCCCGAGCCCGACGGTGGTCGCATGTAGCATTTCTCCGATTGGCGGGTGCAGAAAAGACGAGCCGACGCCAGTTACAAGGTTTGACCTAGGACACACCACAATAGGAATACCGCTTTCAATCTGATGTTTGGAAGCGTAGGTCATATGAATAAGGCAGTCTGGATTAAATGATATCGCACAATCAATATCCGAGTTGTCTTTTTCCCCTGCGTGAATGGCAACAAACTTGCCGCGTGTTCGTGCCCTATTGATCATTGCTCCAATGGCTGAGCTGCTGAAATCGCTACTTCCGCTTACCCCTAGGCCGTACGCGACATCGAGAATGGTATCAATTTCATCTTCTACTATATAATCTCGTCCATCATTTGGCCTGCCAAGAATCATCACCCGCACATTTTTCACCGGGTCCATTGCAGTTTTTAGCGCATTTACCCCAGATATTCCCCCCTCCCTGAAGTCTGCAAGCACGGTTGTTCCCGTAACAAGAGCGTCTAAAAGCGACTTGTGCATCGCCTCGACTAAAACTCCCAATGCTGCGTCGCGGAGAGCGCGGTGTTTCAAGCCGTGAGGAGGTTTTACCAGTGTGTCTAGACCACTGAAGGAGACATCTTTGATTATGGAATCTCCGAGGTGCGTATGGGCGTTGATCAAAGAGGGCATGACGATGCCACTCGCCCTACAATTGTCCGGTTTGATGTTTGATCTCTCTTCTATTTCGACGATTCTGCCGCCTTCCACGTGGACGTAACCCATTATCAAATCAAAATCGTCACCGTTCAGAATGTGCCCGCCGACAACGTAGTCCTCCATAGCAACGTATAAATCGTAGCAAACGGTATTTTAAATTATGGCGAAAGGGCAACGTCAAGGTGGCGGGCCTATGTCGAGCGCTGGCTTGGTGAGGTACTATGAATCAGAAGATAAGAACGCCATACATATCCCCCCCCGATCAATTATTGTCGCGTGCGTCCTCTCGGCTGTCATAATACTAGCGCTAAATTTTATGTTTGCGAGGTAGCGCAGGCATCACTTTTGAGCTTGTTTTATCACCGAATGAGCAGCTCTGAGACGAGTCGATACTGGGAGCGGATCTAGAACCTCTTCGGTGAGGACTTTTAGCTTGGCTACGCGAAAAGCATTGAGGAGTTTCTCAGAGAAGATTTACATTTCGAAGTAGATTCACGAAGATGCTCCCGCACGGGTCACACTGGATTTCAATTCCTCTAAAAGTAGATGGGGGCGCAAAGGGGGAACAATATAACCTTTTTGTAAAAGCTGTTACGGAGCGCGGACTGCGCAACTTCAACTACGTGCGTTCTCGAAACTTGCGCTTCCACGTACTCGCCGACCAAAACCGCATGCTGTTCCAAAAAAGCCCGCTCTCCGTGGGAGGCTCTTCGCTATGAAGCAGAGACGCTGAGAAAATTAAGGCTGGCGAACACACGTGCCCTAAGCCGCTCGGATTGTTCCAGTTGGATTGCTGTGCGTTTTTACTACTCGAATACATAAGCAGTATGCCGCTTGGAGGAACGCAACTGCAACAGCAAACGCGCTCGATGTATTGAAGATCGCGCGGCGTTTGCGGGACAACCGACTTGTCTAAGGCGATACAAACTAGATAATTTCGTGCTGACGGAATGATCAAAGCTATATCTGATCGACTGCTTAAATTGCACGCGTGCGCTTCAACAAGCGTTCGACTATGATCTGACCGGCGCCATCTACAATTTAAGCCAAAGGCTCCATCTTGCAGACGTCCTCAGCATAGCAGCGCTATCTTCTTCCGCGTCAACGATCGAGGCGGCGTAAGGACTTGTCAACGTAGCTGGTGCCCAAATTGATGTTCTGACTGAACAGGATATCAGCAAGCAGAGGAGGCTGGCATCGGAACCCATCTGAAGCTTTCAAAATCTGGCCGTCCGCTTGTATCTTCAAATGATGGGGTTTTTTAGCGCGCCTGTGAGCTTAACCGAAGCGGCAATGCAAGAACTTAATACTAGAAACACAATTACAAACGAGATGGTTCGCTTAGCACTAAATCTGGTTCGAATTTTGTTTTTAGTCGCCGTGCTGCTGTTAACAGCCACATACGGCATGGCAAGCGTGCAAAAACAGGGTGATCTCTGGCTCGATCCAGTCGTGACGAAAGGGGAACTTGAGTCTACTTCGTGGATAAAAACAAACACACAATCTACGGATCACTTCCAAGCAGACATCTTCGGCGGCGAGCTAATAATGGGAATGACCACACGCATTCCTATCGTTGGCGGCGATTGGGCCAACGCACCGGACCCTATAGCGAATATGCGAGATTCGCAGCAGATTTATCAAACGAGCTCCGCTGAGGCTGCGTATGCACTATGCAAACAGTACAACTTGAGCTACGTGTTCGTTCCACTCAACAGACAGGTCTTTTGCGGGTTCGGATGGGTAGAGATTGACGCCGCGAAGTTTGATAATAGCGACTACTTCAAGCTCCGATATTCAAATGAGGATGTACAAATCTATAAGGTGGCTTAGCAAAGCAAGAATTCGCGATCGCTTGACGTCGCTTGACGCTGCCTCCGTTCTCAGATATGGCGTCATTATTGCATTGTTCATCTTATTTTTGAGCTATCGCCTGAATGTGTTGCGAGGTTATGTAATCCCCACATACGGTAATACCTTATATCACGTTGGAATAGAGCGGCTAACGCTGAAGTCAGGGCACTACCCGACGCAAGAGCTCTCGTACAACGGTGGCTTTCCGAACTTTTACGTTCCTGCATATCGCTTGCTAGTAGCATCGCAGTCGCTATTTTCCGGAGTCGATCCCATGGTGATTTCCGGACTCGTTACGATAACGCTGTCTATCGCTATATTCGGCGTCATTTACGCATTAACGAAGCAGCTTGTGCAAGCGAGCGCAGCCGTTTGCGCTTTGTTCTTCCTGACGCTGTCACCAGAGATGACGATCTTCACCATCCGGGCACTGCCAGAGCTCCTTGGACTGTTCGTATTTCCGCTTACTCTCTTTTTTGTTCTCGCAAACAGAACCGGCGCGCCTTTTCAGCTCAATGGATACGTGGCTCTCTCTGTTGTTGCCGCGGCGGTGACCGCATTGACGCATCAAATGACGCTTCTCACCCTCGCCCTCGTTTTGGCAGCGTACGCACTCACACAGATCAAGAATCAAAACGAGTTTTTCAAGGCGTTTGTCCCACTTGTGACTGTCCTCGTGGTTTATGCATTGTGGCAAGTATACACACTGCATACGGTGAGCATCTTAGGATTATCTCAAGTAAAATATCACGAAGGCACGCCGGTCGATTTCCTGGCAAGCGAGTTCAGAGTGGGATTCTTCGAGCGAGCTGGGTTGCTTCTCCTTCCGTTTGCTGCCATTGGCGTTGCCTGGCTCGAAAGAAACAGAACAAACAAACGGTTCCTATTGTATTCGTGGATCATAGCTTCCCTCTTGCTCACGAAGAACGACTTGCTAGGAATAGGAATATTTATGGACCGGTTTCTGACCTTTTTTATTGAGGCCTTGATTGTGGCAGGAGGGATTGGGGCGTTTGCGG
>JBAULJ010000022.1:0-6782 GCA_049578125.1 Halobacteriota archaeon | reverse complement strand
CCTTTTCGCGGCCTTACGAGAGCAACACTTTCTGGTTAAGTGCAGAGCAAAAAGCGATTGTTGACCTAGGATCCCTGACAACCGCCCAACAGCTGCCCTTAGATGAAGCCTGTTGCATTATTTTGACTCACTTGCATTACGATCACACGGCAGCGCTAGATCAGCTGAAACTTCCACGTAGTACGACAGTTATGATGCACGAGGCCGATGCTAAAGCAATAGGGACAAGCGCTTCAGCAGCACATTTTTTTGGCGCGCGAGCGCCTCAATTTCACGTTGACACTTTGCTAAGAGACGGAGCGAGCATTGATCTCGGTGATTCCATCTTGCGCGTGATCCACACGCCGGGGCACACCCCTGGAAGTATCTGCCTTTACGAAGCTCATTCGAAGAGCCTTTTTTCTGGGGACACGGTCTTTCCCTATGGGGGTATTGGTCGGACCGATCTGCCTGGCGGAAGCTCGCACGACTTGATACGCTCAATCTCGCGATTGGCGAAGCTGGAAGTGAGCGTATTGTATCCTGGCCACGGGGAGGTCACAGCAAACAACGTAAATGAACAGATCAAACAGTCTCTCAGTTTCGCAAAAGCGAACGAAGGCCCAGAATGAGGTCGCCAAGGGCGCTTACGTGTTGATTCTTTGGGTAGCTTCAGCGAAAGATGTAACGGTCGGAAAGCTCGGGATCATCTCATTTGCGCGAGGCTTCTACGCCTACGTGGGATCGGCGATGGGGGCTGCCGGCTTCAAACGAGTTACGCGCCACTTGGATGTTTCTGCCGGGCGTCGCAAGACGCAAAAGTGGCACGTTGATTACCTCTTAACCGTTTCAGAGGTAATCGAGACAATTGAAATCGCAACAGAAGAGAGAATCGAATGTAGAATAGCGCACAGCCTGTGGAAAAACCCTTCGCTTGCCTGCATCAGGGGCTTTGGCTCGTCAGACTGCAGGTGCTGTTCGCATCTCTTCTACTCACGCTGCCTTAATGACCTTGAAGACGCGGCACACAGGTTCGTTTACGATCCCTGTTTGGAGACGCCTGGTACATCAGTCACCGCAGAGGGTTGCGAAGAGGGCTATAACAGGCGCGAGCAAGTTCGCAAACGTTATTCGTTAAACGCTGTGAATGGAGATTGCGCGCTAAGGAGGAGCACCTGAATGGGAATTCTCACTAACACGGTTGGGAGCTACCCAACGCACACCATAGGAGAAGACAGCAAAGCCAAAATGAGTGTTCAAGATCTCATGGCTGGAAAGGATCCTTTCGGCGCGTCTATTGAGGCAGCAGTCGTTGATCAACTTAGAGCCGGAATCGACCTGATCTCTGACGGCCAGGTTAGGGCTGATATGATCAGCACGTTTGCAGCTGGGATTCCAGGAATGAAAAGCGAGAAGGGTCGGTCGTACATAACTGGAAAAATCACGCGGCCCCTGAGGAGTATTACTGCAAAGGACCTCACTTTAGCACGTCAGTGTGCCGGGGAGGATGCTAAGATCAAAGGCATCATAACTGGGCCTGTCACACTCGCCGCATCGTCTTCTTTAAGCCACGGCGCGCCGTACAGGTCGAGAGTCGATCCACGTTTGCTTGGCGACCTTGCAAAAGCGCTCCGCTTTGAAGCTGACCAGCTCAGTCGTGCAGGAGCGTATGCCTTGCAGATCGATGAGCCAGTTTTGTACAATGTGGGGGTCGAGAACGTGCTCGGATATATCGACGCGACGGTCGAGGATGTTGAGATTCCTGTGAAGCTTCATCCTCACGTAGCGTCTTTCAAGGAGTTTGAGCAGCTCCTGAAGCTAAAAAATGTCGAATACATCGGCGTGGAAGCAGCGAAATACCCTGTTTTGCTGGAAAAACTAACAGGAGCTGCATTTGAAGGCCACGGAAAAAGCGTCGCGCTCGGCGTGATCGACACCGACAGTCCAGAGGTCGAATCTGTAGAAACGGTTAAAAAGCGAATCGAGCGCGGTATAGACGTTTTTGGTGACAATATGTGGGTCAATCCTGATTGCGGACTGCGCCTTCAAACGAGAGAGGTCGCGTTTCAAAAGCTTAAAGTGTTGGTTGACGCCGCCACCCGCGTGAAACTCGAGTTCAATTTATTTTAGCATCGACAACGACATGTGCAATTCCTGGAGCGTAGTCTTTAACTTTGCGCGTACCAAGTAGGTCGGCTGATCTAGCGAGTGCTTGCGCCGCTTGCTCGACGCGAGCATACGGTCGTTTGTGCATCAATTCTAAGGGGACGATTTCGTGGTAGTGTACGACCCCTCCGGGAGCCAAAGAGCGCAGCGCTTTATGAAGATAGTCGCACGCGTCGAAATGTCCCATGATCACTCGGTCGAATTGGGAGTTTGGCGTGACGCGCGCGCAATTGCCCAATATGGGTCGGACTATACAGTTTACGTTATTTAGCCTGATATTTTGTCGAAGGTAGTGATATGCAACTGCATTGAGTTCAATAGCGGCAATCGATTGCGGATGGGCGTGCACAGCCATCGGAATGCTAAGCTGACCTACGCCGCTAAACATATCGAGGACTCTCTCGTTGCTGCCGACCGTGCTCATTCGAACTCGTTCGGCAAAATTGCCTGCTGAGAACATAACGCGGCTCGCGTCGAGAGCAAATTTGCAACGGTTTTCTTTATGGACAGTCTTCGTTCCTGAGCCTGCAATGACTTCGATCTCAGGCGTCCGGAGGCTGCCGCGCACTCCTTTGTCCCACAAAGCGCTCTTACAGCGTGGATAAAGATCCAGCAGCGCTTCACCTATATCGTGTTTCAGACGTGCGATCTTGGTCGGGATGTTGACGAGCACCAAGTCGCCAAGGATCTGCCACCTACGTGGCAACAGCAGCTTTTCGTGTTCAGCGAGCGGCGCTCTTAGTCGTTGCTCAAGCAGCTGATACCCTTTCATGGAAGGATAAATACCCCTTCTTGCGTCTTCACGACCTTTATCTCTTTACCTTCATCTTCTTTACTGATGTGCGGAGGCTTCTTGATCGTAAGAGTAATGTAAGTTTCAGGGTCGAGCAGGTGGACCTCGTCGGCATCGATCGCAACCAACACAGTTCGTTTCGCATCACTTCGAGTGCCAACGAGCTCTGCATTGCGTAAGTCCTTAGCATTGAGGGCAGTTCTATAGCCAGTCTCCAGGTCGACGGCGTTTGTCGTGCTTGTTGTCGAACATATCTCATAAATATGCTGCTGAGACGAAACGATCGCGCCAGTAGGAAATTCGGGCAGTCTCATGACGAAGGTTACGCGGTAAACATCCTTTCCGTCGCGTCGTCCTATGAGCCGCGCCGAATCGCTAAGATTCCCCCCCATCTCCCTTAATAAGGCGCTTACAATCCGTTTTGCGGCCTTGACCGTGCCGATATAAAGGTCGAGGCCTTCCCTTAGCCAGATTGTTTTGGCGATAAATGCTAGTCTATCCTCCTTGTGTGTGGGGTTAATCGTTCTAGCAGCGATCTCAAGGGCGCGCTCGAGTTCGGCTCGCTCTGGCGTCCTATGGTCGGCGCGTACTTGAACTTTGCTTTCGTAATAACCGCCCGAGATTCTAGAGCATCGGTCGCACGTCACTCGGTTCACACGAACATCTACGTCAAAACTTTCGTATGACCCTCCCGCTCCAGAGACGTTGATTTCGACGCGCGCGTGTATGATCGTCCGGGAAATCTGATTTAGAACAATCGTAAAAGCTGCTTCATCGGGATCAATCTTCAGGGCCTCTTCGACTGCTTTTGCGACTGCGCAATTTGTATCCTCGTTTATCCATCTACCCTTGAAGAAGTGATCGGAGCACGTCGAACACACTTGTATGGAGAGGAAGCTAGGCATTGCTGCTATAGTGCGACCTCGGGCAAGACAGCGTTCGCACACACCGTACGAACGTTCACCACAGCTGGGACAAACGCTTTCGAGAGTCACATTGCCTCCTGTGATTTAGAAAAGAACCATCTGCGCGTGCGGGACGCCCTCAATGATAATGACGCAGTTCTCATCGACGACACCGCTGTCGATGCCGCAAGTAACAGATCGTTCGCCGACAAGATTTGCGATGGTGGCCTCTTCGAGTGCCTTTTTCACCTCGTGTTCATCTGCCGGCTGACCTTTGAAGAAGTCTTCATTGACATACAAGTGAAGCTCTCCTTCGCAAAATGTGCGTCCGACAAGTTCAGAATCGCACACAGCAACTAGAATTTCTTTGTTAGCACTGTATGACTTCAAGCACATCGTCATGACAGTAGCGACATCTTCGTTTTCAAGCATTCTATTGTTGAGTAAGCCTATAGTTGCCGCTGTGTCTGACGGGCTCAATGATCGCTCCATCTTGAGATAAGCGGGCGATGTCTGCTTCGACTTTGGCTTTGTCGAAGCCAAATTTCGATGCTCTCTCGACAATTTTGTCGAGAGGCGCGGTTCCCACCTCTTGTTCGAGCTCCCGCATGATGTCTCTTATGCTTTTAATGCGGTCTTGTTGACTTTTGCTTTTTCCAGTGATTAATCCGTCGACATCTCGTTTCCCTGTTTCAGGGTCGACGCCGACACCGACCTCTTTTAGGCAGGCTTCCACGATTTGAATGACCCGTTTTGCGTCCTCGAGTGTAATCCATTTGCTTAGTCTCATGCGCGCGCTCGCTTCGGCAAGCCGCACGAGAGCTTCGAGCTGGCGAGCGGTTATAGGGATCGGCGAACCCTCGCCGCCTTGTCTCCTTAAACCTACGTAGTAGTCTATGAATTGCTGTTTGGCCTCTTCAGTGAGGATTGGATTGACCCTTTTCGCGTATCCAATGAATTTCCGCAGCAGCTCTGCTTCAATTTCTGGACTTATGATGCTCATTGCGGCCTCTACTTCTTGATTGGGCATTCCGGAGGAGGCAAGCTCTCCCGCAAAATGCGACTGGAGTATGTGTTTCGCGATGCCTGTATCAGCGCTCTCGTTTGGTACATCGGTCAGCACGAAAATCAGGTCAAAGCGAGAAAGAAGGGTGGGCTGCATATTGATTTGCTCTGCGATTGATTCGTACGGGTCGAATCTCCCGTATCGAGGGTTCGCAGCTCCCAGCAGGGCGCAACGGCTCTTAAGGTTTGCCATAATTCCCGCTTTTGCCACGCTGACGGTTTGCTGCTCCATCGCTTCGTGCAGAGAAGATCTGTCCTCAGACCGCATCTTGTCCATTTCATCAACTGCCGCTATTCCTTGATCTGCGAGCACAAGTGCGCCTGCCTCCAGAGTCCATCTGCCGTCGCCAAATTCATCTTTTATTGCGGTTGCCGTTAACCCCGCCGATGTCGAACTCTTGCCACTGGCGTATATGCCCCTCGGCGCGAGCTGGACGACGTACCGCAGTAGTTGTGACTTACCTATGCCAGGATCGCCCACAAGTAGAATGTGAATATCTCCCCGTATGTGTGAGCCATCAGGAAGCGTCTTCGGTACGCCTGAAAAAAGTTGGAGCGCTATTGCCTCTTTGACGCTGTTATAACCGAAAATCGATGGGGCTATCGAAGACACAATAGCTTTGTCAATTCCTGCCCTCTCAGCAAGCTCGACTATTTTGACCTCATCTTCCTGCAGTATTTCGATGTCCTGGAACTCTTTGTCTTGGATTTCGATTGAGTTTGCCTCCAGAAATAAATCGAACGTCGTGCTTTTTACGTTCTGATACTGCCGCTGTGCAACTCGCAGTAAGCCAGTCATTGCAACTCTGTCGCCAGGAAAGACCTTTCCGGCGAGCGCGGCCTCTACATTTGCGTCGAGCATCTGTGGCTGTTCTCCGCCTTTCAGGCCCTCGGGGGACTCTTGCAGCCTAATTTTTTGCGCATCCACAAATTTAGAATGCGTGAAATTCAACTTGAACGGGCCTTTCTTCCGGCAGACGCGGTGAGAGCATTCAGCTGGCTCTTTGAGCTTGGCATCATCTTGTTCGACGGCTGTAATGTGACCGCAGCTCAAACATTCGAAGCCTGCTTCGATAAGCTTTGGACGGACTTCAGTGGCTTTGCGGACGAGCCCCTCGATCGACACAAGCTTCCCTACGTGGTTGCTCCTGAGGTCTTTAATCTTTATTTTGTCAGGAACGTTGATGATTCGTACTTCGACGTCCAGCTTGCATTCGATGGGTAAATCGTAGTCAAGGAGTGCGTCGTGCGCTGCTCGTAAGATCGGTAATGGGCCATCAAGCAGCGCATCTGCTAGAGTGATGTCAAAGTTTTGAAGGGCCTCGTAGTCGACATCGATGCTGTTTACTTCTGGGTACTCGCTTGCCAGTTTCAGTATCTGCTTTTCGTAGTATCGGGCGAAAAAGGTGGCCCATCGCTCCTTGAAATCACCGCTCATATAGATTGAACTATACAAACCATCCCTCTTAAAACTAAGCGAAGCGCTTGCAGACTAATTAAGGGGCAAAATGGAGCTTTTTTAGTGATTAACAAAAACTAGGGCGATTCGACGCTAAACCAGAGGTGTATCCCGTCTATTATCTCTCGATAAACATTAGCGGATAGTCAGCATCCTCGTCGTACTGCATCTTGACGAGCACCTTCGCTGTGCCATAGGCGACGACAAGTTCGACGTCGAGCATGTTACCTTCAAGCTCTGTATAGCCAAATTTGTTAATCTTAGACGCAACGCTATCTTCGTCGATTTTAACTATGACGCTCTCAACGTGAGGTTGCACGCGTATGCTTTCCTGGATTGCTTTTTCGAGCGTGGTAATTGTATGCAGATCGAGTGGTGCGCCTACATATTGGTGATACATAGCCCCAAGTTTTAT